>NZ_JBFBOC010000006.1:0-260364 GCF_040685975.1 Kitasatospora sp. NPDC086791
GGGGGGGGGGCCCGCCCCACACCATCCGGTGCGCCGCGCCCCGGCCCCGCCCCCGCCCGCGCCGAGAACTACAGGAGCAAAGTTGTTCCCAATCGACCTCGGCTGGCCCCGGTGCGCAGCACGTATGCAGCGCGGGAAGGACGCCCCCGCCCCTGCCGCTCAGCGAACTCCGCTGGCCGGCTCCGGCTCCAGCTCCGGAGCCGGTGCCGGTCAGGCCTCCTCGCGCCAGCCCTCGTGGTCGGCGGCCAGGGCGTCGAGGGCGCGCAGCAGGGCGGGGGTCCAGCCGGTGTCCGGGGCGTCGACCACGACGAGCCACTGGGCGTCCTCGGCGTCGTCCTCGCCCGCGAGCGCGTCGCGGACGATCTCCAGCTCGCCGAGGTCGGGTTGGGTGGCGCCGAGGTCCTCGGCCGCCTCTTCGGCGGCATCGCGGTCGGGCAGGACGAGCAGCTGCCGGGCGTGCGGGTCGTCGACGTCCGGGAGGTCGGTGGCGTGGTTCTCGGTCACCCGGCCATTGTCCAGGTCGCCCGGTTCGGCCGATCGGGCGGGCGGTCGATCAGCCGGTCGATCAGCCGGTCGATCGCGCGGCAGATCGGGTGGTCGACCGGACGGGAGTGTCCGCGGCCCGTGGGATGCTGGTAGGCGATGGCCAGGAAGAGTGCACCCGACGACCTGCTCGCCCCGCTGACCCTCGCGGTCGGCCAGGAGGAGCTGCTGCTGGACCGCGCGGTCGCCCAGGTGGTGGCCGCGGCCAAGGCGGCGGACCCGGACACCGACGTACGGGACGTGCCGCCCGGCGGGCTGCAGCCCGGCAGCCTGGCCGAGCTGACCACGCCGTCGCTGTTCGCCGAGCGCAAGGTCATCGTCGTCCGGGCCGCCCAGGACCTCTCCGCCGACTCGGTGAAGGAGGTCAAGGCGTACATCGATGCGCCGGCCGAAGAAGTGATCATGGTGCTGGTGCACGCCGGCGGTGCCAAGGGCAAGGGACTGCTGGACGCCGGGCGCAAGGCGGGCGGCCGCGAGGTGGCCTGCGCCAAGCTGACCAAGGCGAACGAGCGGTTGGCCTTCGTCAAGGGCGAGTTCCGCGCGCTGGGCCGCTCCGCGACCCCGGAGGCCTGCCAGGCACTGCTGGACGCGCTCGGCAGCGACCTGCGCGAGCTGGCCGCCGCGTGCCACCAGCTGACCTCGGACGTCGAAGGCGCGATCGACGACACGGTGGTGGCCCGCTACTACAGCGGCCGGGCCGAGGCGACCGGCTTCGAGGTCGCCGACCTGGCGGTCACCGGCCGCGCGGCCGAGGCGCTGGAGCGGCTGCGCTGGGCACTGGCCGTCGGCCAGCCGCCGACCGGCATCACCTACGCGCTGGCCTCCGGCGTGCGCAGCATCGGGCGGTTGGCGACCACCGGGCGGAACATGCGCCCGGCCGACCTGGCCCGCGAGCTGGGCATGCCGCCGTGGAAGGTCGACCGGGTGCGCCAGCAGATGCGCGGCTGGACGGGCGACGGGGTGGCCACCGCGCTGACCGCGATCGCCCAGGCCGACGCCGCCGTCAAGGGCGGTTCGGACGACCCGGCCTTCGCCCTGGAGCGCGCTGTGGTCGCCGTCGCCCGGGCCGCGCGGGCCGGCTCCCGCCCCGCCTACTGACGTGGCGGGGTTCGGGGCACGGGCCGGCAGGGGCCGGCGCGGGACGGCACGGACCGCGCCCCCGGACGCCCGGCGGCCTACTTCTGCATCGCCCGGACGGCGTCCTGCCCATCGGACTGCAGGGCGCTGCGCAGGTCGTCCTTGGACGGCGGCTTGGCCTTCCCGTCCGTGTAACTGGCGCTGTAGTTGATGTAGAAGGTCATCCCGCCGTCGCGGATGTCCAGCTCGGCGTAGATGCTGTGGTACTTGTCCGAGCCGTCGTCCTTGTACAGGAAGTACGCTTCCTCGCCGATCCCGGGGATGTCGGTGACCTGGTAGCCGCGGGCCCGGTAGAGCTCCTTGTTGGCCCGCAGCTCGGGCGCCGGGTTGACCGCCTTGTGCAGGTCGGCGCGCAGGTAGACCGAGGCGAACTCGCTGTCGCTGTTCCCGCCGGTCCGCTTGAGGCTCATCGAGCAGTTCATGCTGTCCAGGGCCGGGTGCCGGTCGGTGTGGTGGGTCGGCGCGGACGTGTCCGAGACGGAGTACGTCTGCAGCAGCTTGGTGGGCTTCCCGGTGGCGCAGAAGTCGTCGGAGAGGTGGTAACCGCCGAGGCTGCGCGGCGAGGAGTCGCTGCTGACGATGCCGGGGACGACCGTCACGGCGGCGGTCCAGCCGGCGGAGGCGAGCACCGCGCCGACGAAGGCCCAGACGGCGTTGCGCCGCAGGTTCCCCCCGGAACCCGGTGCGCGGCCCCCCGGCACCGTCGCCATCCCGGGAGCGGGACCGGTCGGCATCCCGGGCGACCCGGGCATCCCCGGCGCGGCGGGCAGCCCCGGGGGCGGCCCGAAGCCCGGCGCTCCTGCGGCTCCCGCGGCACCCGCGGTTCCCGCCGGAGGCTGCGCCCCCGGTACGGGCCGAGCCCCCGCACCCGGCGGCTGCTGCGGGAATCCGTACCCCGGTCCGTTCGGTGCCGGCGGCGGTGGCGTCGTCATGAACTCTCCCCCAAGCCCGGCGTCGGAGCGCTCCCCCGCGCCTCGATCGCACCTGACCGACCATAGCGGCCGCACCCGGGAACGCGACAGGCGTCGCAGTGGCCTCCGGGGAAGAGGCTGACTGCGACGCCTGTCGTACTGCTCTGTGCACCGCACCCGCGTGGCGAACGCAGGCCGCGTGCGGTGCGAGTCTCACTCACCTCAGGGGGCCGGGTAGAGGGCCGGTCCGTCCCGAGGCGGTCGGGGGTTCGGAGACCCCCGGAGGGCGTCAGGCCTGGACGGCGGTGTTGACGCGCTTGGTGATGGCCGACTTCTTGTTGGCGGCCTGGTTGGCGTGGATGACGCCCTTGCTCACGGCCTTGTCCAGCGCCTTGGAGGCGGCGCGGGCCAGCACGACGGCCTTCTCGGTCTCGCCGGCGGCAGCGGCCTCACGGGCCTTGCGCAGAGCGGTCTTCAGCGAGGACTTGACGGCCTTGTTGCGCAGGCGCGCCTTCTCGTTGGTCTTGTTGCGCTTGATCTGGGACTTGATGTTCGCCACGAAAGAGCCTCAGTCTGTCTAAAGATTCTGAACGGGATCGCACCGGGCGGCCGTCGGTCCAGCTGAGAGGGCATGCCGAGGCCAGGTGCAGCTGACCACGCTACCAGGGCCCGCCGCACGCCCCAAACCGGGCTCCGGCTCCCGGACCGCCCCCCGGCCTACGCGTCGAGCAGCGGTTCGCCGTAGTGCTCGACCTCGGGGAAGGGCCGGTAGTAGTGGTGCAGCAGGGCGCGCCAGCGCCGGTACTCGGGGGAGGTGCGGAAGCCCTCGGTGTGGTCGGCGAGGGTCTCCCACTCGACCTGGAGCAGGAAGCGCGAGCCGCGGCCCTCGTCGAGGCAGCGCCGCAGCCGCAGGGAGCGGAAGCCGTGCTGGACGGCGATCAGCGGGCGGGCCTCGGCGAAGGCGGCGAGGAACTCCTCCTCCCGGCCGGGCAGGACGTCGAGCAGGGCGCTTTCGAGGATCACGGGGGCCATCCTGTCGCCCGGAAAGGGGCGGGGGAAGGGTCGGACGGTGCCCGAACGGCAGCAGGGCCCGCGCTCGTGGGAGGATGGGAGGAACTATTTCGATCGGACGAGACTGTCCGGTCCCCGGGAAACCGGTCAGCGATGACCCGGACACCCCCGGCCCCGGACCAACGGAGAATCGGACCAAGGTGCCCGCGACCCCCAGCAATGTGCCAGAGCCCAGCCGTACCGACCCGGCGCTGATCCGCAACTTCTGCATCATCGCCCACATCGACCACGGCAAGTCGACGCTCGCAGACCGGATGCTGCAGATCACCGGCGTCGTCGACCCCCGGCAGATGCGCGCCCAGTACCTCGACCGCATGGACATCGAGCGTGAGCGCGGCATCACCATCAAGTCGCAGGCGGTCCGCCTCCCGTGGGCGCCGAAGACCGGTTCGAACGCCGGGACGACGCACATCCTCAACATGATCGACACCCCCGGCCACGTGGACTTCACGTACGAGGTGTCCCGCTCCCTCGCCGCGTGCGAGGGCACCATCCTGGTGGTCGACGCGGCCCAGGGCATCGAGGCGCAGACCCTCGCCAACCTGTACCTGGCGCTGGAGAACGACCTCACGATCGTCCCGGTGCTCAACAAGATCGACCTGCCGGCCGCGCAGCCGGAGAAGTACGCCGCCGAGATCGCGCACATCATCGGCTGCGACCCGGGTGACGTGCTCCAGGTCAGTGCCAAGACCGGCCTCGGCGTCGAGAACCTGCTGGACCACATCGTCGACACCATCCCGGCCCCGGTCGGCGTCAAGGACGCCCCGGCCCGCGCGATGATCTTCGACTCGGTGTACGACTCCTACCGCGGCGTGGTCACCTACGTCCGCGTCGTGGACGGCCAGCTGACCAAGCGCGAGCGCATCGCGATGATGTCGACCGGCGCCACTCACGAGCTGCTGGAGATCGGCGTCATCTCGCCCGAGCCGAAGGTCGCCGACGGCCTCGGCGTCGGCGAGGTGGGCTACATCATCACCGGTGTGAAGGACGTCCGGCAGTCCAAGGTCGGTGACACCATCACGTCGATGCACAAGGGCGCCACCGAGCCGCTCGGCGGCTACAAGGACCCGCGCCCGATGGTGTTCTCCGGCCTCTACCCGCTGGACGGCTCGGACTACCCGCTGCTGCGCGACGCCCTGGACAAGCTGCGGCTCAACGACGCCGCCCTGGTGTACGAGCCGGAGACCTCGGTCGCGCTCGGCTTCGGCTACCGCTGCGGCTTCCTCGGCCTGCTGCACCTGGAGATCATCCGGGAGCGCCTGGAGCGCGAGTTCAACCTCGACCTGATCTCCACCGCCCCCAACGTGGTCTACCGGGTGATCATGGAGGACGGCGCCGAGCACACCGTCACCAACCCGAGCGAGTTCCCCGCCGGCAAGATCGCCGAGGTGTACGAGCCGGTCGTGCGCGGCACCATCCTCGCGCCCAACGAGTTCGTCGGCGCGATCATGGAGCTCTGCCAGTCCCGCCGCGGCAGTCTGCAGGGCATGGACTACCTCTCCGAGGACCGGGTCGAGCTGCGCTACACCCTCCCGCTCGCCGAGATCGTCTTCGACTTCTTCGACCAGCTGAAGTCCAAGACCCGCGGTTACGCCTCGCTCGACTACGAGCCCATCGGCGAGCAGACCGCCGACCTGGTCAAGGTCGACATCCTGCTGCACGGCGACGCGGTGGACGCCTTCTCCGCGATCGTCCACAAGGACAAGGCCTACGGCTACGGCGTGATGATGGCGGGCAAGCTGCAGAAGCTGATCCCCCGCCAGCAGTTCGAGGTGCCGATCCAGGCCGCCATCGGCTCCCGGGTGATCGCCCGTGAGACGGTCCGCGCGATCCGCAAGGACGTCCTCGCCAAGTGCTACGGCGGTGACATCTCGCGCAAGCGCAAGCTGCTGGAGAAGCAGAAGGAAGGCAAGAAGCGGATGAAGATGGTCGGCCGCGTGGAGGTCCCGCAGGAGGCCTTCATCGCCGCGCTGTCCACCGACGCCGAGGCGCCGAAGGAAAAGAAGTAGCCGAGGGGGCCGGACACGAGCCGAAGGGCCCGGGCGTTTCGCGCCCGGGCCCTTCGGCGTTCCCGCGGGTCGTTCCGTCGTCGTGGGCGGCGGCTACTTCAGCGCGCTGAGCACGGCGGAGACGATCCCGGCCTTGGCCAGCCGCCCCGCGGTGCCGGTGAACACGGTCGGCTTCATCGAGTCGTCCGCGTGGACCAGCTGGAGCAGCCCGTCCCGCCGGCCGAGGCTCACGCACTGCACGGCGTACCGGAACGAGAACGGCTCCGTGGTGCGCCCGTCGAGCAGCTTGCCGACGTACTGGCCCTGCGACAGGGCGGTGGCGCAGCCCATCCGCAGGGTGCCGACGCCGGGGACGGTGACGGCGGCGGCGTCGCCGACCACGTGGACGTCCGGGTGCGAGACCGAGCGCAGGTGGTCGTCCACCAGGGCCCGGCCGCGCTCGTCCACGGCCAGCCCGGCCTCGGCGGCGAGCGGGTGCGGCTCCATCGAGGCGGCCCAGACGGTGAGGTCGGCGTCGATCGGGCCGGCGGTGGTGCGCAGCCCGTCCGGGGTGACCTCGGTGACGGTGGCGCCCTCGTGGACGGCGACGCCGAGCCGGTCGAGGACCCGCCGGACGTGGGCGCGGCCCTTGGGCGAGTAGATGCCGCCGACCTGGCCGGCCGCGACGATCCGCACCCGCCAGTCGGGGTGGGCCTCGGCGAGTTCGGTGGCCAGCTCGATGCCGGTGGCGCCGCCGCCGACCACGGCGAGCGTGCCGGGCCGGGCGGCCTCGCGGATCCGGCGCCGGACCTCGGCGGCGCGCTCCGCGGGGTAGGCGTATTCGACGGCGCCGGGGACGCCGTGCCAGGCGGTGCGGCTGCCGAGGGCGTGGACCAGGGTGTCGTAGGCGAGGGTGGTGCCGTCGTCCAGCAGGACCTCGTGCCCGGCGAGGTCGAGCTCGACGGCGCGGGCCCGGTGGTGCCGGATCGTGCGGCCGCGGGCCAGGTCGCCGATGGCCGGCCACTCACGGCCGCGGCCGGCCGCCGTCTCGTGCTGGCGGATGCGGTGCAGGAGTCGCTCCTCGGGGGCGACCAGGGTGACGGTGTGGCGCCGTCCGGCGCCCTTGGCCGCGGTGAGTCCGGCGTATCCGGCGCCCAGGACGACGATCCGCTTCGCGGTGGTGGTGGTGCTGCTCATCTCGTCCGCCTCCATTCCGTGCGCCCCCGTGGAGCGCTGTTCGGGAAGGGGACGACGCGGCCGGTCGGGATGTGACCGTGACCCGTGTCACAGCGCCGCCGGGGTCCGTGCCGGGGTCCGTGGCGGGGCCGCAGGGGGCCGTCAAGGAGCCGTGACGGGGCTGATCCGGCCGAGCTTCTCGGGGTTGACGACGACGTACGCCTCGATGATCCGGCCGTCGGTGACGGTGAAGGCGAGCACGCCGCCGACGGTGCCGCCGGTCCGCTCGTACCAGACCAGCCCCGGCTCGCCGTTGACCAGGGCGTGGCAGATCGCCGTGTCGGGGGTGAACCACTTGGCGACCAGACCGGCCACCATGCGGGCCACCCGGTCGGCGCCGTGGATCGGGCGGACGCCGGCCCGGACGATGCCGCC
This sequence comes from Kitasatospora sp. NPDC086791, assembly GCF_040685975.1. Classification (NCBI taxonomy): domain Bacteria; kingdom Bacillati; phylum Actinomycetota; class Actinomycetes; order Kitasatosporales; family Streptomycetaceae; genus Kitasatospora; species Kitasatospora sp. NPDC086791. The sequence goes on from NZ_JBFBOC010000006.1 coordinate 7,262, forward strand.
GCCGTCGGAGTGCCAGACCACGTCCGGGTCGAGGACCTCCATCAGCGCGAGGATGTCGCCGCGGCCGCTGGCGGCGGCGAAGGCCTCGACCGCCTGGCGGTGCTCGGCCGGGTCGGTGCCGCCGCCGCGTCGGGTGCCGTCCTTGACCCGGCGGCGGGCCCGGGAGGCGAGCTGGCGGGCGGCGTCGGGGGAGCGGTCCAGCGAGGTGCCGATCTCCTCGAAGCCGACCGCGAAGACGTCGTGCAGCACGAAGGCGGCCCGCTCGGCCGGGGAGAGCTGCTCCAGCACGGCGAGCAGGGCGAGCGAGACGGACTCGCCGCGCTCGGCGAGTTCGGCGGGGGTGTCCGGGCCGTCGGCGTAGGAGACGGCGGGCTCGGGCAGCCACTCGCCGTAGTAGGCCTCCCGGCGGGCCCGGGCGGAGCCCAGCTGGTCGTAGCAGAGCCTGGTGACGACGGTGGTCAGGAAGGCGCGGGGGTCGGCGACGGTGGAGCGGTCGGCGGCCTGCCAGCGCAGCCAGGCGTCCTGCAGGACGTCCTCGGCGTCGGTGAAGGAGCCGAGCAGCCGGTAGGCGACCGAGCCCAGGTAGCGGCGGTTCGCCTCGAAGGCGTCCGGGGCGGCCGGGAGCTGGTCGTCGATCACGGGCCCAAGGTAACGCCCGCCGGGGCCCCTTGCGAACCCCCGAACCCCCGAAAAGCCGAACCCCCCGAACCCCCGAAGAGCCGAACCCCCCGAACCCCCGAAGAGCCGAGGCCCTGAACCCCGAACCGGAGAGCCGAGGCCCCGGAAGCCCGACGGGCCGGGGCGGAAGGTGGTGCCCGCCCCGGCCCGTCGGTCCACGCCGCGTCAGTCCACCTCGGCCACGGCCTCCGCGAACTGCGCCTGGTAGAGCCGGGCGTAGGCGCCGCCCGCGGCGATCAGCTCGTCGTGCGAGCCCTGCTCCACGATCGAGCCGTTCTCCATCACCAGGATCACGTCGGCGTCCCGGATGGTGGAGAGCCGGTGGGCGATCACGAAGCTGGTGCGGCCGGTGCGCAGCCGGGCCATGGCCCGCTGGATCAGCACCTCGGTGCGGGTGTCGACGGAGCTGGTCGCCTCGTCCAGGACCAGGATGGACGGCTGGGCGAGGAAGGCGCGGGCGATGGTGATCAGCTGCTTCTCGCCGGCGCTGACGTTGGTGCCCTCGTCGTCGATGACGGTGTCGTAGCCGTCCGGCAGGGTGCGCACGAAGCGGTCGACGTGGGCGGCCTTGGCGGCTTCGACGACCTGGTCGTGGGTGGCGTCCCGGGAGCCGTAGGCGATGTTGTCGGCGATGGAGCCGCCGAACAGCCAGGTGTCCTGGAGGACCATGCCGATGCCGGAGCGCAGGTCCTCGCGGGACATCGCGGCGATGTCGACCCCGTCGAGGGTGATCCGTCCGGAGCTGACCTCGTAGAACCGCATCAGCAGGTTGACCAGAGTGGTCTTGCCGGCGCCGGTGGGGCCGACGATGGCGACCGTCTGGCCGGGTTCGACCTTGAGCGAGAGGTCCTCGATGAGCGGCTTGTCGGGGTCGTAGCGGAAGGAGACGTCCTGGAAGGCGACCCGGCCGTGCACGGTGTCGGGCTTCTCGGGCACGGCGGGTTCGGCGCTCTGCTCGGGGGCGTCGAGCAGTTCGAAGACGCGCTCGGCGGAGGCGACGCCGGACTGCACCAGGTTGGCCATGCTGGCGACCTGGGTGAGCGGCTGGCTGAACTGCCGGGAGTACTGGATGAACGCCTGCACGTCGCCGATGGACAGCGCGCCACTGGCGACCCGCAGGCCGCCGACGACGGCGACCAGCACGTACTGCAGGTTGCCGATCAGCATCATCGCGGGCTGGATGATCCCGGAGATGAACTGGGCCTTGTAACTGGCCTCGTACAGCGCCTCGTTGTGCTCGCGGAAGGTCGCGGCGGCCTCGCGCCGGCGGCCGAACGCCTTGACCAGGGTGTGGCCGGTGTACATCTCCTCGATGTGGGCGTTGAGCTGGCCGGTGGACTTCCACTGCTGGACGAACTGCGGTTGCGCCCGCTTGCCGACCTTGGTGGCGACGACCACCGAGACCGGCACCGAGACCAGGGCGATCAGGGCGAGCAGCGGGGAGATCCAGAACATCATGGCCAGCACGCCGACCACGGTGAGCAGCGAGTTGACGACCTGTCCCATGGTCTGCTGCATGGACTGGCCGATGTTGTCGATGTCGTTGGTGACCCGGCTGAGCACTTCGCCGCGCGGCTGCTTGTCGAAGTAGCTGAGCGGGAGCCGGGCCAGCTTGGCCTCGACGTCCTGGCGCAGCCGGTAGCTGGCGCGCTGGATCGCCGTGGTGGCCAGGCGGCCCTGGAAGATGCCGAAGACGGCGGAGGCGAGGTAGATGCCGAGCACCCAGAGCAGGACGGTGCCGATGGCGTCGAAGTCCATGCCCTGGCCGGGGGTGAAGTCGACGGCGGTGAGCAGGTCGGCGATGCCGCCCTGGCCGTGGGTGCGCAGCCCGTCGATGACCTGGGCCTTGGTGGTGCCGGGGGCGAAGCGGGCGCCGACGACGCCGGCGAAGATCAGGTCGGTGGCGTTGCCGAGGATCTTGGGGCCGATGACGGCGCAGCCGATGCCGAGCACGCCGAGGAGCAGGACGCCGACGAGGAGGTTGCGCTCGGGGCGCAGCAGGCCGAGGACGCGTTTGCCGGAGCCCTTGAAGTCCATGGACTTCTCGGCGCCCTGGCCGCCCATGAAGCGGCCGGGTCCGGCCGGGCCGCGGCGGGCGGCGGCGGCCTGGGAGTCGGTGGGCAGTCCGGCGTCGGCCTTCTTCGGGTCGGCCTTCGCGGTGTCCGGCCTCGCGGTGTACTGCTCCGCGGTGTACTGCTCCGCGGTGTCCGGCCGTACGGTGTCCCGCTCCGCGGTGTCCTGCGCCGTGGGCTCTCCGGTGCTGGTCACGCCGCCTCCTGCTCGGTGAGCTGGGAGAGCACGATCTCCCGGTACGTCGGGTTGTCGGCCATCAGTTCGTGGTGGGTTCCGGTGCCGACGACGGCGCCCTCGTCGAGGACGACGATCCGGTCGGCGTCGCGGATGGTGGACACCCGCTGGGCGACGATCAGGACGGTGGCGTCGGAGGTCTCGCGGGCGAGGGCCTTGCGCAGTCTGGCGTCGGTGGCGTAGTCGAGGGCGGAGAAGGAGTCGTCGAAGAGGTAGACGGAGGGCTTGCGGACCAGGGCGCGGGCGATGGCGAGGCGCTGGCGCTGGCCGCCGGAGACGTTGCCGCCGCCCTGGGTGATGGGGGCGTCGAGGCCTTCGGGGAGCTTCTCGACGAAGGCCTTGGCCTGGGCGATCTCCAGGGCGTGCCAGAGTTCCTCGTCGGTGGCGTCGGGCCGGCCGTAGCGGAGGTTGCTGGCGACGGTGCCGGTGAACAGGTAGGGCTTCTGGGGGACGATGCCGACGTGGTCGGCGATCGCGTCGGCGGCGAGTTCGCGGACGTCGATGCCGTCGAGCAGGACCTGGCCGGAGGTGGCGTCGAAGAGCCGGGGGACGAGGCCGAGCAGGGTGGACTTGCCGCTGCCGGTGGAGCCGATGATGGCGGTGGTCTGGCCGGGGCGGGCGGTGAGGTCGATGCCGCGCAGCACGGAGGCCTCGGCGCCGGGGTAGCGGAAGTCGACGTCGCGCAGTTCGAGGTTGCCGCGGCGGGGGACCTCGGTGACGGGCGTGACGGGCGGGACGACGCTGGATTCGGTGCCGAGGACCTCCTGGACGCGCTCGGCGCAGACCTCGGCGCGGGGCACCATCATGAACATGAAGGTGGCCATCATGACGCTCATCAGGATCTGCATCAGGTAGGAGAGGAACGCGGTGAGCGCGCCGATCTCCATGGCACCGCTGTCGATGCGGTGGGCGCCGAACCAGAGCACGGCGACGCTGGAGACGTTCACGACGAGCATGACGGCCGGGAACATGACGGACATCAGCCGGCCGACGTTGCGGGCGACGTCGGTGAGGTCCTCGTTGGCGGTGGCGAAGCGGGCCTGTTCCTGGCCGTCCTTGACGAAGGCGCGGATGACCCGGATGCCGGTGATCTGCTCGCGCAGGACCCGGTTCACGGTGTCGATGCGCTCCTGCATGCTGCGGAACTGCGGGCGCAGCGCGCGGACCAGCAGGATGACGACGACGGCGAGGGCGGGGATGACGGCGAGCAGCAGGCCGGACAGCGGGACGTCCTGGTTGAGCGCCATGATGATGCCGCCGACGCACATGATCGGTGCGGCGACCATGAGCGTGAAGCTCATCAGGGCGAGCATCTGGATCTGCTGGACGTCGTTGGTGGTGCGGGTGATCAGGGAGGGCGCGCCGAACTGGCCGACCTCGCGGGCGGAGAAGCTCTGCACCCGGTCGAAGACGGCGGCGCGGACGTCCCGGCCGAAGGCCATGGCGACCCGGGCGCCGATGAAGACGGCGCTGATGGAGCAGAGCGCCTGGAGGACGGTCACGCCGATCATCACCCCGCCGACGCGCAGGATGTAGCCGGTGTCGCCCTTGACCACGCCGTCGTCGATGATGTCGGCGTTGAGCGTCGGCAGGTAGAGCGCCGCGAGGGTGGACACCAGCTGGAGGACCACCAGCAGGGTGATCGGTCGGGAGTAGGGGCGCAGGTACGCCCTCAGGAGTCTGATCAGCACTTGCACACTCTTGTCGTCGCCGGTCGGGTTCGCACCCCAATTCTCGGTCTTCTGTAGCGTTGTACAGGTCATTCGGCGTGTGGGAACCGGGGGTTTGCCGGGCTTTTGCCGAACCGTCCGGCAGCGCGCTCGTCGGTTTCCGCGCGGGGTGCGTCCGGTGGTGCGGCGCGGTCGCCGGTGCCGTGCGTGGTGCGGTCGCCGGTGCCGTGCGTGGTGCGGTCACCGGTGCCGTGGGGGCGTGCCAGGTCCATCCGCCCCCTTACGGAATGACCGGTTTCCCCCTAGGCTGCTGGTTGCCCCCTTGTTACTGACCGGTACCGTCCAGGTGAACCGGGGCCCGGTGACCGCCCCCACGGCCGCCGCGACAATCCCTCAAACGGCCACCCGCCCCCGGAGGTCCTCGTTGAGTTCCGCGCAGTCCTTGATCGACTCCGGCAGCCCCGATCTCGTCGCCGGGCGTCCCGCCTCCGTCGCCCACCTGTTCCTGGAGCGGGTGGCCGCGACCCCGAACGGCGAGGCCTACCGCTACCCCGCCCCGGTCGACGAGCAGGCCGCGGACGGCGCGCCCGGCGCGGAGCAGTGGCGCTCGCTGACCTGGGCGCAGACCGCGACCAGGGTCAAGGCGGTGGCCGCCGGTCTGATGGCGCTCGGCATCCGGCCGGAGGACCGGGTCGGCCTGGCGTCGTCCACCCGGCTCGAATGGGTGATCGCGGACCTCGGCGCCATGTGCGCGGGCGCCGCGATCACGACCGTCTACCCGAGCACCAACGCGGACGAGACCGGCTTCATCCTGTCCGACTCGGGCTCCCGGGCGCTGTTCGCGGAGAACGCCGCCCAACTGGCCAAGGCCGCCGGGCAGCTCGACCGGCTGCCCGAGCTGCGCACCGTCATCCTGTTCGACGCCCCCGGCGAGGCGTCCGAGACCCCCGAGGCGTCGGGCCTGGACGTGCTCACCCTCGCCGAGCTGGAGCGGCGCGGCGCCGAGTACCTGGAGCGGCACCCGGACGCGGTGGAGAAGACCGTCGCGGGGCTCGACAAGGAACAGCTGGCCACCCTGATCTACACCTCCGGCACCACCGGCCGCCCCAAGGGCGTGCGCCTGGTGCACGACTGCTGGGCGTACGAGGGCCGGGCGCAGGAGGCGAGCGGGCTGCTGCGCTCCGACGACGTCCACTTCATGTGGCTGCCGCTGTCGCACGTGTTCGGCAAGACGCTGATCTCCGGGCAGATCGCCACCGGCCACGTGATGGCCCTGGACGGCCGGGTGGACCGGATCATCCACAACCTGCCGGTGATCCGGCCGACCGTGATGGCCTCGGCGCCGCGCATCTTCGAGAAGGTCTACAACGGCATCGCGGGCAGGGCCCGGGCCGAGGGCGGCGCCAAGTACAAGATCTTCCTGTGGGCGGCCAAGGTCGCCCGCGAGCACGCCCGGGCCGTCCAGGAGAGCCGGGTCGCCACCGGCACCGGCACCGCCCCGCTGGCGCTGCGGGTGCAGCACGCGCTGGCCGACAAGCTGGTGTACGCGAAGATCCGGGCGGCCTTCGGCGGGCGGCTGCGCGGCGCGGTCTCCGGCAGTGCCGCGCTCGCCCCCGAGATCGGCTACTTCTTCCTCGGCGCCGGCGTGCCGATCCTGGAGGGCTACGGCCTCAGCGAGACCAGCGCCGGCTCCTGCGTCAACCGCGAGGAGGACATCCGGATCGGCACGGTGGGCCGCCCGCTGCCCGGCACGGAGGTGCGGATCGCCGAGGACGGCGAGATCCTGCTGCGCGGCCCGGGCGTCATGCGCGGTTACCACAACCTGCCGGAGAAGACCGCCGAGGTGCTGGAGCCGGACGGCTGGTTCCACACCGAGGACATCGGCGAGCTCGGCCCGGACGGCTTCCTGCGGATCACCGACCGCAAGAAGGACCTGTTCAAGACCTCCGGTGGCAAGTACGTGGCGCCCAGCGAGGTCGAGGGCAGGTTCAAGGCGGTCTGCCCGTTCGTCAGCAACGTCCTGGTGATCGGCAACGGCCGCAACTACTGCACCGCGCTGATCGGCCTGGACGAGGCGGTCCTGATGCCGTGGGCCGCCGAGCACGGCCTGGCCGGCCGCTCCTACGCCGAGCTGGCCGCCGAGCCGGCCGTCCACGAGCTGATCGAGGGCTTCGTGAAGCGGCTCAACGCGGGGCTGCAGCGCTGGCAGACGGTCAAGAAGTTCCACCTGCTGCCGCGCGACCTCGACGTCGAGCACGGCGAGCTCACCCCGAGCCTGAAGATCAAGCGCCCGGTGGTGGAGCGGACCTACGCCGACGCCGTGACCGCGATGTACGCGGGCGCCAACGAGGCCTGAGCCGCCCCGCCCCCGTACGGCTCACCCGAGCGGGTGAGCCGTACGGGTGAGCCGTACGGGACAATGGGGGCATGCCCTCCGCACTCCCCGACGGCGAACCGGTGCCGTCCGACGGTTCCCTGCCCGCGCACGCCCTCGACGGGCTCGGCAGCCGGCCGTTCGGCTTCTACCTGCACGTGCCGTACTGCGCCAGCCGCTGCGGCTACTGCGACTTCAACACCTACACCGCCACCGAGCTGCGCTCCGCCGGGGCCGTCGCCTCCCAGGAGACGTACGCGGACAACGTGGTCGCCGAGATCCGGCTGGCCCGGCGGGTGCTGGGGGACGCGGACCTGCCGGTGCGCACCGTCTTCCTCGGCGGCGGCACCCCCACCCTGCTGCCCGCCCGCGACCTGGTGAAGATGCTCGCCGCGATCCGTGAGGAGTTCGGGCTCGCCGACGGCGCCGAGGTCACCACCGAGGCCAACCCGGAGTCCGTCGACCCGGCGTACCTGGCCGAGCTGCGCGAGGGCGGCTACAACCGGATCTCCTTCGGCATGCAGAGCGCCCGGCCCCACGTGCTGCGGCTGCTCGACCGCCACCACACCCCGGGCCGGCCGGAGGCCTGCGTCGCCGAGGCCCGCGCGGCCGGCTTCGAGCACGTCAACCTCGACCTGATCTACGGCACCCCCGGCGAGTCCGACGACGACTGGCGGGCCTCCCTGGACGCCGCGCTCGGCGCCGGACCCGACCACGTCTCCGCGTACTCCCTGATCGTCGAGGAGGGCACCCGGCTCGCCGCCCGGGTCAAGCGCGGCGAACTGCCGATGATCGACGACGACGTGCACGCCGACCGCTACCTCATCGCCGAGCAGGCGCTCAGCGCCGCCGGGTACCAGTGGTACGAGGTCTCCAACTGGGCCACCACCCCCGAGGGTCGCTGCCGCCACAACGAGCTCTACTGGACCGGCGCCGACTGGTGGGGCGCCGGCCCCGGCGCCCACAGCCACGTCGGTGGCGTCCGCTGGTGGAACGCCAAGCACCCCGCCGCCTACGCCCAGGCCCTCGCCGAGGGCCGCACCCCGGGCCTGGGCCGCGAACTCCTCGGCGACGAGGACCGCCGGGTCGAGCGCATCCTGCTGGAACTGCGCCTGGTGGAGGGCGTCGCCCTCGACCTGCTGACCGAAACCGGCCGCGAGGCCGCCGCCCGGGCCCTGGCGGACGGACTCCTCGCCGCCGAGCCGTACCAGCGGGGCCGCGCCGCCCTGACGCTCCAGGGCCGCCTGCTCGCGGACGCGGTCGTACGTGACCTGGTGGACTGAGTGTCGTTAACGTGGTGTCAGCCGTCGGAGGGAGCGAGCAATGACCGCCATCGATGACCGGGTGACGGGGATCTTCGAGAACCTGGAGGTCCCCGAAGGCTTCAAGGCCGAGCTCATCAGGGGGGAAATCGTGATGACGGGCGGGGCGGACCGGGTCCACAACTGGATCGTCGAGGCCATCCGGGACCAGCTTCCCCGAGCGCGGTGGCACCGCTCGACCACCCAGGACATCGAGCTTCCCGGGCTGACGAGCGAGCCGCAACCCGACCTGGTCGTCTACGAGCGGGATGCGGTGGAGGGGCCGGGACGCTTGATTCCCGCGCCGCTGCTGACCCTCGTCGTAGAGGTGGTGTCGAAGACCAGCGTGCTCCGCGACTACCGGACCAAGCGGGAGCTGTACGCGGAGGGTCGGATTCCCGCTTACCTGATCGTCGACCCGATCAAGGGGCTCTCCGTGCTGTTCACCGAGCCCGGTCGCGCGGCCTCGGGGGTGCCGGACTACGCCGTCGAACGCACCGCGAAGTTCGGGGAGTCGATTCCGGTCGACCTGCTGGGCGTGACCCTCGACACCTCCGAGTTCCAGACCTACGCCTGATCCGGCAGCGTCACGAAGTCGATCAGTTCCTCGACCCGGCCCAGCAGTTCCGGTTCCAGGTCCTTGTAGCTGTCGACCTTCGACAGGACGTGCTTCCACGCCGCCGGGGTGTCCACCGGCCAGCCGAGGCGGCGGCAGGTGCCCTCCTTCCAGTCCTCGCCGCGGGGGACGGCGGGCCAGCCGGGGATGCCGACGCTCGACGGCTTCACCGCCTGCCAGATGTCGATGTAGGGGTGGCCGACGACCAGGACGGACTCCCCGGTGACCCGGGCCGCGATGCGGTGCTCCTTGGTGCCGGGGAGCAGGTGGTCGACCAGGACGCCGAGGCGGCGGCCGGGGCCGGGGGCGAAGTCGGCGACGATCGCGGGCAGGTCGTCGATGCCGCGCAGGTACTCGACCACGACGCCCTCGATGCGCAGGTCGTCGCCCCAGACCCGCTCGACCAGTTCGGCGTCGTGCCGGCCCTCGACGTAGATCCGCGACTCGCGGGCGACCCGGGCGCGGGTGCCGGGGACGGCGATCGAGCCGGAGGCGGTGCGCCCCGGCGCGCGGGCGGGGGCGGGACCGGCCGGGCGGACCAGGGTGACGGCCTTGCCCTCCAGCAGGAAGCCGCGCGGCACCAGGGGGAAGACCCGGTGCTTGCCGAAACGGTCCTCCAGGGTGACGGTGAACCCCTCCGCGGTCTTCTCGCAGCGCACCACCGCCCCGCAGAAGCCGGTCGCCGCCTCCTCGACCACCAGGTCCCGCTCGGCGGGCACCTCCGGGGCGGGGGCCTGGTTCTTCCACGGCGGGGTCAGGTCGGGTCCGTACCGGTGGCTGCGCATACGGGTGATCATAGGGAGGGCGGACGGCGCGTCAGAGGCCCGGCGCACCCCAGACCGGGAACCAGCGGCTCAGGTCCTTCTCCAGCCGCAGATCGTTCGCCAGCATCGCGTTGACCTGCAGCTCCAGCGGGCTGTCGCGCTTCTCCCCGCCGCCCGGCACCGGGGCGAACGGGTAGAAGGTGCCGCGCTTGTAGAGGTAGACCAGGGCCAGCGACCGGCCCTCCGCGTCGCGGAAGCCGACCAGCGAGCAGAGCAGCTGCGGCCCGAAGCCGTTCGCCTCCAGCTCGCTGTTGACCGCGTGCAGGTCGTTCACCAGCTCCGGGAGTTCCCCGGGGGCGTGCCGGGCGAGCAGCCACGAGTAGCCGTAGGCGTCCTTGGAGGCCTCCACCGGGACGCCGCCGCGCTCGGTGTCGGCGTCCAGCAGCGCCCGGACCTGCTGCTCCACCTGGACGAAGGCCGCGCCCTCGACGGCCGCGAAGCAGACCGAGCCGAGCCCGGTGGGGAGGAAACCGGCCCCGGCCTCCAGGGTGAGCGCGGCGGACGGCACGCCGAACAGCTGGTCGAGGTCGGGCTTGACGGGCTTGGTGCGGCCGAACAGGGCGTCCAGGATTCCCACGGCGGTCCTTTCGCGTCGATCGTCGGGGGGAGAAAGGGAGGCGGCGGGGAGGCGGCGGCTCGGCGTCAGCGGCCGAGCTGCTCGGAGATCCTCGCCAGCTGCGCCAGCCGCGTCTCCAGCGTCGGGTGGGTGGAGAACAGCTGCGAGGCGGTCTCCCGGGCGCTCAGCGCGGGCGCGAAGTAGAAGGCGTTGTAGGGCTGCGCCTTGCGCAGGTCCTCGGTGGGGATGGCGGAGATCTGCCCGGTCACCTTGGTGAGGGCCGAGGCGAGCGCGCTGGGCCGGCCGGTGAGCTGGGCGGCGGCGCGGTCGGCGGCCAGTTCGCGGTAGCGGGAGAGCAGCCGGGTGAGCAGGAAGCTGATCGCGTAGACCACCATCGAGACCAGCGGGATGATCAGCGCCAGGATGGCCGCGTTCTGGTCGTTGCTGTTGCGGCCGCCGCCCATGAACCCGCCGTACACGGCGATCCGGGTCATCGCGCCGGCGAGCACGCCGAGGAAGCCGGCGATCGTCATCACCGCGACGTCCCGGTGGGCGACGTGGGACAGCTCGTGCGCGAGGACGCCCTCCAGTTCCTCCGGCTCCAGCCGGCGCAGCAGGCCGGTGGTCACGCAGACCACCGCGTTCTGCGGGTTGCGGCCGGTCGCGAAGGCGTTCGGCATGTCGTTGTCGGCGACCGCCACGCGGGGTTTGGGCATGTCGGCCAGGGCGCAGAGCCGGTCGATCGTGCCGTGCAGTTGGGGGAACTCCTCCGGGGACACCTGGTGGGCTCCCATGGCCCGTTCGGTGATCTTGTCGCTGAACCAGAACTGGGCCACGAACAGCCCGCCGGAGATCAGCACGATCAGCGGCCAGGCGCCGCGCAGCAGCGCGATCAGCAGGCCGGTGAAACCGACGTACAGCAGCCCGATCACGAACATCGTGGCGACCATGCGGCCGGTCAGGCCGCGGTCGGGTGCGAAACGGGTGTGCTGGCCCGAGCTCGACATCGCTTGCTCCTCCATTCGCCGTCGCTTCCGATGCTGCCACCCGGACGGCCGTTGGGCACCACCCGCGCGCCGGGAACCGGTGAACGCTTCCCGCCCCGTGGGCCGTACCCGGAACTGCGGGCAGGATCACCCCGGTCCGGCCGTTCCTGCCGTAGGACCCGGGCCTTACACTGGCAGGTACGGTTCTGGCACTCGTGCGTTCAGAGTGCCAGGGTCGGGGCCTCCCGGAGCGGCCCGCAGCAGCAGGGACACAGACGGACAACGTGCGAAGACGGAGGTGCGTGCCCCATGGCCGGAGAGGTCCGCCAGCTGGACGACCGCAAGCTCGCCGTGCTCCGCGCGATCGTGCAGGACTACGTGGGCACCGAGGAGCCGGTCGGCTCCAAGGCCCTGGTGGAGCGGCACAACCTCGGGGTCTCGCCGGCGACGGTCCGCAACGACATGGCGGCGCTGGAGGAGGAGGGCTACATCCACCAGCCGCACACCAGTGCCGGCCGCATCCCGACCGACAAGGGGTACCGCCTCTTCGTCGACAAGCTCGCCGAGATCAAGCCGATGAGCGCCCCCGAGCGCCGGGCGATCCGGCACTTCCTGGACGGCGCGGTCGACCTGGACGACGTGGTCGCGCGCACCGTGCGGCTGCTCGCCCAGCTGACCCGGCAGGTCGCGGTCGTCCAGTACCCGTCGCTGACTCGCTCCACCGTCCGACACGTCGAGCTGGTGGCGCTGGCCCCGGCCAAGGTGATGCTGGTGCTGATCACCAACACCGGCCGGGTCGAGCAGCGGATGGTCGACTGCCCGGGCCCGGTCGGCGAGACGGTCCTGGCGGACCTGCGGACCGCGCTCAACAGCAGAGCCGCCGGCCGCAGGCTCCCGGAGGTCCCGGGGCTGTTGGAGGAGCTTCCGGCGATGTTCGAGCAGGCCGACCGGCCGACCGTCAGCACGGTCCTGGCGACGCTGTTCGAGACGCTCGCGGAACAGAACGAGGAGCGGATCATGCTGGCCGGCACGGCCAACCTGACCCGCTTCGGCCACGACTTCCCCCTCACCATCCAGCCGGTGCTGGAGGCCCTGGAGGAGCAGGTCATCCTGCTCCGCCTCCTGGGTGAGACCAATGACGCCGCGATGACGGTCCGGATCGGCCGGGAGAACGCCTACGAAGGGCTGATTTCCACCTCGGTCGTCTCGGTCGGTTACGGTTCGGGCGACGAGAGCGTGGCCAAACTGGGTGTGATCGGTCCGACCCGGATGGACTACCCGGGCACAATGGGGGCGGTGCGGGCGGTGGCGCGGTACGTGGGCCAGATCCTGGCCGAGTCGTAGCAAACAGCCGTCGGACATCCTGACGGCGTCCAGTCGCAGCACTACTACAGGCGGAACAAGCGGAGCATTTGGTGGCCACGGACTACTACGCGGTACTCGGCGTCCGACGGGATGCGGGGCAGGACGAGATCAAGAAGGCGTTCCGGCGCCTGGCACGCGAACTGCACCCGGACGTCAACCCGGACCCGAAGACGCAGGAGCGGTTCAAGGAGATCAACGCCGCCTACGAGGTGCTCTCCGATCCGCAGAAGCGCCAGGTCTACGACCTCGGCGGGGACCCGCTGTCCCCGGGCGGGGGCGGCGCGGGCGGCTTCGGCGCGGGCGCGGCGGGCTTCGGCTTCTCCGACATCATGGACGCCTTCTTCGGCGCCGCGGCCGGCCAGCGCGGACCGCGGTCGCGCACCCGCCGCGGCCAGGACGCCATGATCCGGCTGGAGATCACCCTGGAGGAGGCCGCGTTCGGCACCACCAAGGAACTCCAGGTCGACACCGCCGTCACCTGCACCACCTGCAGCGGCGAGGGCGCGGCCCCCGGCACCTCCGCCCAGACCTGTGACATGTGTCGCGGCAAGGGCGAGGTCTCCCAGGTCACCCGGTCCTTCCTGGGCCAGGTCATGACCTCCCGCCCCTGCCCGCAGTGCCAGGGCTTCGGCACCGTCGTGCCGACCCCGTGCCCGGAGTGCGCCGGCGACGGCCGGGTCCGCGCCCGCCGCACCCTGACCGTCAAGATCCCGGCCGGCGTCGACAACGGCACCCGGATCCAGCTGGCCGGCGAGGGCGAGGTCGGCCCCGGCGGCGGCCCGGCCGGCGACCTGTACGTCGAGATCGCCGAGACCAGCCACGCCATCTTCCAGCGGCGCGGCGACGACCTGCACTGCACCGTCACCATCCCGATGACGGCGGCCTCGCTCGGCACCCAGGTGCCGCTGCAGACCCTGGACGGCCTGGAGGAGGTCGACATCCGGCCCGGCACCCAGTCCGGCCAGTCGATCCCGCTGCACGGCCGGGGCATCACCCACCTGCGCGGCGGCGGCCGGGGCGACCTGATAGTGCACGTCGAGGTGAAGACGCCCACCAAGCTCGACCCCGAGCAGGAGGAGCTGCTGCGCCGCCTCGCGGTGCTGCGCGGCGAGGAGCGGCCCTCGGGCCAGTTCGCACCGGGCCAGCAGGGCCTGTTCTCCCGGCTGAAGGACGCCTTCAACGGCCGGTAGCCGTCCGCGCGGAGGTGCCGGGGGCCGACCCCGGCACCTCCTTCGCGTTCCCCCCTCCGGTCTCCCCCTCCGGCCGCAGGCCCCACCCCGGAAAGGTGCTCCCGCATGACCGCGCCCGTCTTCGTCGTCGAGACCGAACGGATCGCCGCCGCCGCGCCCGGCGCCCTGGTGCGCCTGGACGGCCCGGAGGGGCGGCACGCGGCCGCGGTGAAGCGGCTGGCGGCCGGCGAGGCGGTGACCCTGGCCGACGGGCTGGGGCTCGGCGTGGACGGGACTGTCGCCGAGGTGCACGGCAAGGACGCGATCGACGTGGCGGTCGCCGCCGTGCGGCGCGAGCCGGAGCCCGCGCCGCGGATCGTCGTGGTCCAGGCGCTGCCCAAGGGCGACCGCGGCGAGCTGGCCGTGGAGACCATGACCGAGGTCGGCGTGGACGTGGTGATCCCGTGGGCGGCCTCGCGCTGCATCACCCAGTGGAAGGGCGAGCGCGGCGCCAAGGCGCTCGCCAAGTGGCGGGCCACCGCCCGGGAGGCGGGCAAGCAGTCCCGCCGGCTGCGCTTCCCCGAGGTCCGCGACCCGGTGACCACCAGGCAGCTGGCGCCGGTGCTGGCCGGGGCCGCGTTCGCCGCCGTGCTGCACGAGGAGGGCGCCGAACCGCTGGCGCAGGCCGCGCTGCCCGCGGGCGGCGACCTCGTGCTGGTGGTCGGCCCGGAGGGCGGGGTGTCCCCGGAGGAGCTGGCCGCGTTCGCCGAGGCGGGCGCGAAGCCGTACCGGCTGGGCCCCTCGGTGCTGCGCACCTCCACCGCCGGGGTGGCCGCCGGCGCGCTGCTGCTGGGGCGCACCGGCCGCTGGGCGTAGCCGGCCCGGCCGCGGCCCCTACTACGACCCCGCGGCGGGGTCCAGCGGGCTCGCCCGAGCGGCCCGACTCTGCCGAAAAGCCCGGCGGCTCGTGCGCGTACGTGCCTACGCTGGCCGCGTGACGGACTCCCAGAGCACCTCCGCGGGCGCCTACCTGCGCCATCCCCACCTGCACGGCGACCTGGTCGCCTTCGTCGCCGAGAACGACCTCTGGCTCGCCCCGCTGGAGGGCGGCCGGGCCTGGCGGCTGACGGCCGACCACCGGCCGGTCCACGACCCCCGGTTCTCCCCGGACGGGCGGCACATCGCCTTCACCTCCACCCGGGACGGCGCGCCCGAGGTGCACGTGGTGCCGGTGGACGGCGGCCCGTCCCGCCGGCTCACCCACTGGGGCAGCGGCCAGACCCGGGTGCAGGGCTGGACGCCCGACGGCCGCCCGATCGCCACCACCACGGCCGGCCAGGCCACCCTGCGCCGCACCTGGGCGCACGCCGTCCCGCTGGACGGCGGCGAGCCCGTGCGGTTGCCGTACGGGCCGGTCGGCGGGATCGCCTTCGAGCCGGGCGGGGACCGGGTGCTGCTGGCCAGCGCCGCGATCCGCGAGCCGGCCTGGTGGAAGCGCTACCGGGGCGGCCGGGCGGGCAAGTTGTGGCTGGGCCGGGAGGAGTTCGCCCGGGTCCACGAGGAGCTGGACGGGCAGCTGTCCTCGCCGCTCTGGGTGGCGGGTCCGGGCGGCGGGGACGGTCCGGGCGGCGGCCGGATCGCCTTCCTGTCCGACCACGAGGGCGTCGGCGAGCTGTGGTCCAGCCTCCCGGACGGTTCCGACCTGCGCCGCCACACCACCGGCGCGGACGGCTTCTACGCCCGCAACGCCGCCACCGACGGCGCCCGGGTGGTGTTCCACCGGGCCGGCGACCTCTGGCTGCTGGAGGACCTGGCCGGCGCCGAGCCGCGCCGCCTGGACGTCCGGCTGGCCGGTCCGCGCAGCGGCCGCCGCCCCCGCCCGGTGCCCGCCGCGCACTGGCTGGAGTCGGTCGCCCCCGACCGCACCGGCCGGGCCAGCGCCGTCGTGGTGCGCGGCGGCGTGCACTGGCTGACCCACCGCGAGGGCCCGGCCCGGGTGCTGGACGAGACGCCGGGCGTGCGCGGGCGGCTGGTCCGGGTGGTGCCGGGCGAGGACGGCGCCCAGGGCGTGCTCTGGGTGTCCGACGCCGAGGGCGAGGACGCCCTGGAGTTCGCGCCCGCTGTGCACGGCGCCGAGCGCCGCAGACTGGCCGCCGGGCAGCTCGGCCGGGTGAACGCGCTGGCCGTCTCCCCGGACGGCAAGCAGGCCGCGCTCGGCGTGCACGACGGCCGGGTACTGCTGGTCACGCTCGCCGACGGCACCGTGCACGAGCTGGACCGCAGCACCGACGGCGAGGTCAACGGGCTGGTCTTCAGCCCGGACTCGGCCTGGCTGGCGTGGTCGCGGCCGGTGCCGGGGCTGGGCCCGTACTCGCTGCGCCAGATCGTGCTGGCCAACCTGGCCACCCGCACCGTGAGCGAGGCCACCCAGCAGCGCTTCATCGACACCTCGCCGGCCTTCACCGCGGACGGCCGCTACCTGGCGTTCCTGTCGGTGCGCAACTTCGACCCGGTCTACGACTCGCACGTCTTCGACCTGTCCTTCCCGAACGGCTGCCGCCCGTACCTGATCACGCTGGCCGCCGACACGCCGTCCCCGTTCGGCCCGCAGCGGGCCGGGCGCCCGCTCGGCGGGGAGGAGGACGAGCCGCGGGCGAAGAAGGCGGACGGTGAGGAGGGCGGCGCCGACGCCGCGCCGGTGACCAGGGTGGACCTGGACGGCATCGCCGACCGGATCGTGCCGTTCCCGGTGGAGGGCGGCCTGTTCGGCACCCTGCGGGCCGCCAAGGACGGCGTGCTGTGGACCAGGGCCCCGCTGCTCGGCGAACTCGGCGACGAGGCGGCCTCGTTGGAGGACGAGCGGCCCCGGCCGGTGCTGGAGCGCTTCGACCTGAAGAAGCGTCGGGTCGAGCAACTGGTGCACGGCGTCGACGGCTTCGCGGTCAGCGGGGACGGCGGCCGGGTCGCCGTGCTGGACGAGGGCGAGCTGCGGATCCTCCCGGCCGACCACAAGGCGGCCGGCGAGGACGACGAGACCGTGGTGGACCTCGCCCGGCTGCGGATCACCGTCGACCCGGCCGCCGAGTGGCGGCAGATGTACGCCGAGAACGGCCGGCTGATGCGGGACAACTTCTGGCGCCCCGACCTCGCCGGGGTGGACTGGGCCGGCGTCCTGGAGCGCTACCGGCCGCTGGTCGAGCGGGTCGGCTCGCACGACGACCTGGTCGACCTGCTCTGGGAGGTGCACGGCGAACTCGGCACCTCGCACGCCTACGTCCTGCCGTACGCCCCGCACACCGAGCCCGCCCGGCGCCAGGGGCTGCTCGGCGCGGACCTCGTGAAGGAGGGTGGGCAGTGGCGGATCGCCCGGATCCTGCCCGGCGAGTCCTCCGACCCGCGGGCCCGCTCGCCGCTGGCCGCGCCCGGCGTCGCGATCCGCCCGGGCGACGCGGTCCTGGCGGTCAACGGCCGTCCGGTGGACCCGGTGACCGGCCCGGCCCCGCTGCTGGCCGGCACCGCCGGGCAGCCGGTCGAGCTGACCGTGGCGGGCAAGGACGGCACCGACCGGCGGCACCCGGTGGTCGTCCCGCTCGCCGACGACGAGGCGCTGCGCTACCACGACTGGGTGGCCGGGCGGCGGGCCGCGGTGCGCGAACTGTCCGGCGGGCGGCTCGGCTACCTGCACGTGCCCGACATGCAGACCACCGGCTGGGCCCAGATCCACCGCGACCTGCGCTCGGAGATGGCCAAGGAGGGCGTGATCGTCGACATCCGGGAGAACCGCGGCGGCCACACCTCGCAGCTGGTGATCGAGAAGCTCGCCCGCCGGATCGTCGGCTGGAACGTCAGCCGGGACACCGACAACCCGGTGCCCTACCCCGGCGACGCCCCGCGCGGGCCGGTCGTCGCGCTCGCCGACCAGGACTCCGGCTCGGACGGCGACATCGTCAACGCCGCCATCCAGGCGCTCGGGATCGGCCCCGTGGTCGGCACCCGCACCTGGGGCGGGGTGATCGGCATCGACAGCCGCTACCGGCTGGTCGACGGCACCCTGGTCACCCAGCCCAAGTACGCGTTCTGGCTGGACAACTACGGCTGGGGCGTGGAGAACCACGGCGTCGACCCGGACGTCGAGGTGCCGATCGCCCCGCACCACTGGGCGGCCGGCGAGGACCCGCAACTCGCCGAGGGCGTCCGGCTCGCCCTGGCCGCGCTCGCCGAGCGCCCGGCCCGCACGGCGCCGCCGCTGCCCTGGCAGTAGCGGCGGCGGAGGCGGCCCGGGAGCGGGCGGCCGGACGGGAGCGGGAGGTCGGCCCGTCCGGCGTCCCGCTCCCGGGCGTGGGCCGGGAGCCGGGGCCGCCCGGCCCGGACGACGGTGCCTCCTCGGCCGGCGCGCGGTGCGCCGCGAGCACCCGAGGAGGACCGGCAGGCCGTGGCCGGGCTCGGCTAGGCTGCGCCCGTACGGCCCCACCACCCGACGTACCGATCCCGAGGAGTAGCCGATGGCCGGCGAGCCGCAGCCCGACTGTGTGTTCTGCAAGATCGTGGCGGGGGAGATCCCGGCGACGGTGGTGCGCAAGACCGAGCGCACCCTGGCCTTCCGCGACATCAGCCCCAAGGCGCCGCTGCACGTCCTGGTGATCCCGCACGTCCACTACCCGAACGCGGCCGCGCTGGCCGCCGCCGAGCCGGAGATCGCCGGCGAACTGCTGGCCGAGGCGGGCCGGGTGGCCGAGGACGAGGGCGTCGCGGACTACCGGCTGATCTTCAACACCGGTGCGGGCGCCGGGCAGACGGTCTTCCACGCCCACGTCCACGTGCTCGGCGGCACGCACATGACCGAGAGCATGGTCTGATCCCAGGTGTCCCAGCGCGAACTCGTCGTCCTCGGCACCGCCAGCCAGGTGCCCACCCGGCACCGCAACCACAACGGCTACCTGCTGCGCTGGGACGGCGAGGGACTGCTGTTCGACCCCGGTGAGGGCACCCAGCGCCAGATGCTGCACGCCGGGGTCACGGCCACCCAGATCACCCGGATCGCGGTCACCCACTTCCACGGCGACCACTGCCTGGGCCTCGCGGGGGTGATCCAGCGGATCAACCTGGACCGGGTCCCGCACCCGGTGGACGTCTACTTCCCGGCCTCCGGCGAGGTCTACTTCGAGCGGCTGCGGCACGCCACCGCGTACCACGAGACCGCCGTGCTGCGGCCCCGGCCGATCGACGAACCGGGCCCGCTGCCGGCGCCCGGCGCCCGCTTCGCGCTGGACGCGGTGCGGCTGGACCACCCCGTGGAGTCCTTCGGCTACCGGCTGTCCGAGCCGGACGGCCGTCGGCTGGTGCCCGGACGGCTCGCCGCGCTGGGCGTCCGCGGCCCGGCGGTGGGCCGGCTGCAGCACGAGGGCGCGATCGAGGTGGACGGCCGCCTGGTGACCCTGGACGAGGTCAGCGAGCCGAGGCCGGGCCAGAAGTTCGCCTTCGTGATGGACACCCGGCTCTGCGAGGGCGTGTACGCGCTCGCCGAGGGCACCGACCTGCTGGTGGTCGAGGCGACCTTCACCGACGCCGACGCCCGGCTCGCCGAGGAGCACGGCCACCTCACCGCCGGGCAGGCCGCCAAGGTCGCCGCCGAAGCCGGCGCGCGCACCCTGGTGCTGACCCACTTCTCCCAGCGCTACCCGGACCTCGGCCAGCACCTGGCCGACGCCCGCAAGCACTTCGACGGGGAGCTGGTGCTGGCCGCCGACCTCGCCCGGGTGCCCGTCCCCGCCCGCCGCCAGCCGTGACCCCGCTCCCGCCTACCGTGCCCCCGTCCCCGGCGGCCGTGACCCCGTCCCGGGCGGCCGTGACCCCGTCCCCGGCGGCCGCGAACCCGCTCGCGCCGGCCGTGACCCCGCTCGCGCCGGGCGCCCGCGGGAAAAGGGCTCGCGCCGTCCCCCGAACTGCCGCAGCATCGACGGGTGCGGCCCCGCCGCCCGCCACGGCGATCACGCTCGCGGCGTACCCTGGTGCCCCGGAGACACCGAGCGGCACACGACACCACGGATGGGATGAGGCAGGCCCCAGCGCCGACCTATGAGTGACACATCGCAGACCCGTACCAACGGACAGTCGCGCCCCGAACCGGCCGACGACGGCCGCGTCAGCGCCCGGATCGTCATCCCCGAGAAGCACCCGATGGTCACCCTGCTCGGCACCGCGGACTCGCTGCTGCGCGTGATCGAACGGGGCTTCCCCGCCGCCGACATCCACGTCCGCGGCAACGAGGTGACCGCCACCGGGGCGCGCGCCGAGGTCGACCTCGTGCAGAAGCTCTTCAACGAGATGATGCTGGTGCTGCGCACCGGCCAGCCCCTGACGGAGGACTCCGTGGAGCGCTCCATCGCGATGCTCCGCAGCCAGGAGGAGGACCCGGACAGCCCCGCGCCGTCCAAGGTGTTCACCGCGAACATCCTGTCCAACCGTGGCCGCACGATCCGCCCGAAGACCCTCAACCAGCAGCGCTACGTCGAGGCGATCGACAAGCACACCATCGTCTTCGGCCTCGGCCCGGCCGGCACCGGCAAGACCTACCTGGCGATGGCCAAGGCCGTGCAGGCCCTGCAGGCCAAGGAGGTCAACCGGATCATCCTGACCCGCCCGGCGGTCGAGGCGGGGGAGCGGCTGGGCTTCCTGCCCGGCACCCTCTACGAGAAGATCGACCCCTACCTGCGCCCGCTCTACGACGCGCTGCACGACATGATGGACCCGGACTCCATCCCGCGCCTGATGGCGGCCGGCACCATCGAGGTCGCGCCGCTCGCGTACATGCGAGGCCGCACCCTCAACGACGCCTTCATCATCCTCGACGAGGCCCAGAACACCTCGCCCGAGCAGATGAAGATGTTCCTCACCCGCCTCGGGTTCAACTCCCGGGTGGTCGTCACCGGCGACACCAGCCAGATCGACCTCCCGGGCGGCACCCGCAGCGGTCTCAAGGTCGTCCAGGAGATCCTGGCCGACGTGCCCGACATCCACTTCTCCGTCCTCACCAGCACCGACGTGGTCCGCCACAAGCTGGTCGGCCGGATCGTGGACGCCTACGAGGCCTGGGACGCCCGGCAGGAGGCCGAGGAGGTCTCCCCGGCCGCCCGCAAGCCCGCCCAGCGGCGCCCGGGCAAGACGACCGCGCCCCGCGCACCCCGCGCACCCCGACAGTCCCATCGCACCGAAAGCTGAGCACACAGCCCGTCATGTCGATCGACATCGCCAACGAGTCCGGTTGGGACGCCGATGAGGAAGCCATCCTCGACGTCGCCCGCTTCGCACTGGACAAGATGCGGATCCACCCGCAGTCCGAACTGTCCGTGATCCTGGTGGACGGTGCGGCGATGGAGGAGCTGCACATCCAGTGGATGGACCTCCCCGGACCCACCGACGTGATGTCCTTCCCGATGGACGAGCTGCGGCCCGGCAAGGAGGGCGAGGAGCTGCCGCAGGGCCTGCTCGGCGACATCGTGCTCTGCCCCGAGGTCGCCGAGCAGCAGGGCCAGGCCGCCCCCTCCAAGCACTCGATGGACGAGGAGCTGCAACTGCTCACCGTGCACGGCGTGTTGCACGTCCTCGGCTACGACCACGAGGAGCCCGAGGAGGAGGAGGAGATGTTCGCCCTCCAGAAGCGCATCCTGGACGACTGGCGGGCGGGCCGCGGCCTCGGCGGCATCTCCCCGGCCCCCACCACCCACTGAGCGCGGAGCCCGAACCCCTGTGAGTGGTGAGAGTACGAGCTTCATCCTGGGTGCCGTGCTGCTCGTCGTGCTCGGCTGGCTGGCCGCGTGCGCCGAGGCGGGCATCTCCCGGGTCTCCCGGTTCCGGGCGGAGGAGGCCGTCCGGGTCGGCAGGCGCGGCTCCGCGCGGCTGCTGACCCTCGCCTCCGACCCGATCCGCTACCTCAACCTGGCCACCCTGATCCGGGTGGCCAGCGAGATGGCGGCGGCCGTCCTGGTCACCGTCGTGTGCGTGCGCAACGTCACCCCGACCTGGCAGGCCGTCCTGCTGGCGTTCGGCGTGATGGTGCTGGTGTCCTTCGTCGCGGTGGGGGTCTCGCCGCGCACGATCGGGCGTCAGCACCCGCTCACCACGGCGACCGCGGCCTCCTTCGTGCTGCTGCCGCTGGCCGCCGTGCTCGGCCCGATCCCGCGGCTGCTGATCCTGCTCGGCAACGCGCTGACCCCGGGCAAGGGCTACCGGGAGGGGCCGTTCGCCTCCGAGGCGGAGCTGCGGGCGCTGGTGGACCTCGCCGAGAAGGACGACCTGATCGAGGACGAGGAACGCCGGATGGTGCACTCGGTCTTCGAACTGGGCGACACGATCGTGCGCGAGGTGATGGTGCCGCGCACCGACCTGGTGATGATCGAGCGGCACAAGACCGTCCGTCAGGCGCTCACCCTGGCGCTGCGCTCGGGCTTCTCGCGGATCCCGGTGGTCGGCGACAACGAGGACGACGTGGTCGGCATCGTCTACCTCAAGGACCTGGTGCGGCGCACCCACATCAACCGGGAGGCGGAGGCCGAGGAGGTCGGCGCGGTGATGCGCCCGGCCGTCTTCGTCCCGGACTCCAAGCCGGCCGGCGACCTGCTGCGCGAGATGCAGCAGCGCCGCTCGCACGTGGCGATCGTGATCGACGAGTACGGCGGCACGGCCGGCCTGGTCACCATCGAGGACGTCCTGGAGGAGATCGTCGGCGAGATCACCGACGAGTACGACCGGGAGATCGCGCCGGTGGAGGACCTCGGCGACGGCTCGTACCGGATCACCGCCCGCCTCCTGGTGGAGGACCTGGGCGAGCTGTTCGGCATCGAGCTGGAGGACGAGGACGTCGAGACCGTCGGCGGCCTGCTGGCCAAGCACCTCGGCCGGGTGCCGATCCCCGGCTCCTCCTGCGAGATCCCGCTGCCGGACCCCGTCGACGACGGCCTGACCGGCATCCTGCTGACCGCCGAGTCCTCGGCCGGCCGCCGCAACCGGATCGGCTCCATGGTCGCCGCCCCGGTCCGCGGCGGCGACGGACCCGCGGAGCCGGCGGGCGAGTAGCGGGTGGGCGGTCGCCGAGCGACCATGGAGGGCATGACGCACAAACTTCGCGCGGAGTACGGCCCGCAGGGGGCGGCCGGCGGAGTCAAGTCCTGGCACGTGGTGCGGGACGAGGACCCCTCGGCGGCGCTCTGCGGCCGGACCATGCCCGACGACGCCGAGACGCGGCCCGAGGAGGAGTGGGGCACCGGGTTGCGGTGCTGCCAGCAGTGCGGCTCGCTCTACATGCACGAGGTGCCGCACATGCAGGGGAGTCATCCCTACAGCTAGGCCGTGGCAGAGCTCTGGAGGTCGCCATGAAGCTGCAAGACGAACTGCCCGTCGACCACAAGCTCCTCACGGTCTGGCGGATCGGGGCGGGGCTCGGGGGGATCTTCCTGATCGTGTTCGGCGGCCTGGGGCTGGCCGACCACCCGGGGTTCCTGGACACCCAGGGCGACCGGATCGTGGGCCTGTCGACCAACGGCGCGCTGGCCGTCCTGTCCATCGTGGCGGGCGCGGTCCTGGTGCTCGGCGCGGTGATCGGCGGGAACTTCGCCGCGAACCTGAACATGGCGGTGGGCGTGCTGTTCGTCCTGTCCGGCTTCTACGGCCTGGCGGTGCTCGGCCGGCCGGACGCCAACATCCTCAACTTCCGGATGTCGAACGTGCTGTTCGCGTTCGTCTTCGGGGTCGTCCTGACCACCTTCGGGATGTACGGCAGGGTGAGCAGCCACCTGCCGCACGACAACCCGTACTGGCGCCACCGCGCCGAGCGCGAGGTGGCGCAGCCGTCCGGGCCGAAGACCTTCGTCAAGGTCATCAACCCGAACCCGGGCCCGACCCACCCGGTCGGCCACTGATCCGTGCCGGGTGCCTATGCTCGGCGGCATGAGTGACAACGTCGAGCTCGACCCCGAAGACAAGAAGATCATCACCCTGGCCCGCTCGGCCCGCGCCCGCAACGGCGTCCCCGAGGGGGCCGCGGTGCGTGACGAGACCGGCCGCACCTACGTGGCCGGGACGGTCGCCCTGGAGTCGCTGCGGCTGAGCGCGCTGCAGACCGCGGTGGCGATGGCGGTGGCCAGCGGCGCCACGTCGCTGGAGGCGGCGGCCGTGGTGAGCGAGGCGGAGCAGCCGGCCGAGGCCGACCTGGCGGCCGTGCGGGACCTGGGCGGGGCCGGGACGCCGGTGCTGCTGGCCGGTCCGGACGGGGTGCTGCGGGTGGCCGCCGAGGCGCGCTGAGGACTCGGGGAGAGCATGTCGGGGTGGCCCGGCGTGGCCGCCTCCATGGAATCTGCAGATAATCTCACCGGAAGTGGACGCGGTGAGGGGGCTGGGGCATGGGGGCGGTGGCGTTCTTCGCCGGGCTGCTGCTGTTCGTGATGGGGCTGGGCAAGTGGCAGGAGACCGGTTCGCAGGCCTGGCTGTTCGGCTCGCTGGCCTTCCTGCTGGTGCTGGTGGTGGTCTCGCTGATCCCCGGTGACGGCAAGGGCGACACGTAGGTTCGGGCCCCGTGCCGGGCGGGCCCGGCGCCGCCGGAGGCCCCTCGGACGACCCGGGACGGCGGGGCTCCGGTGATCAGGGAGAATGGAGCCCATGAATGCCCCTTCCTCCTCGTACCGCTCCGGGTTCGCGTGCTTCGTCGGCCGGCCCAACGCGGGCAAGTCGACCCTGACCAACGCCCTGGTGGGGACGAAGGTCGCGATCACCTCCGACCGCCCGCAGACCACCCGGCACACCGTGCGCGGCATCGTGCACCGCCCCGACGCCCAGCTCGTGCTGGTCGACACCCCCGGCCTGCACAAGCCGCGCACGCTGCTCGGCGAGCGCCTCAACGACCTGGTCCGCACCACCTGGGCCGAGGTCGACGTGATCGGCTTCTGCCTGCCCGCCGACCAGAAGATCGGCCCCGGCGACAAGTTCATCGCCAAGGAGATCGCCGGGATCAAGAAGACCCCGAAGGTCGCCATCGTCACCAAGACCGACCTGGTCGACTCCAAGCGCCTGGCCGAGCAACTGATCGCCATCCACCAGCTCGGCATCGAGCTGGGCTTCGAGTGGGCCGAGATCATCCCGGTCTCCGCGGTCGGCGACAAGCAGGTGGAGCTGGTCGCCGACCTGCTCACCAAGCTGCTGCCGGAGGGCGACCAGCTCTACCCGGAGGGCGACCTCACCGACGAGCCCGAGCAGATCATGGTCGCTGAGCTGATCCGCGAGGCCGCGCTGGAGGGCGTGCGGGACGAACTGCCGCACTCGCTGGCCGTGGTGGTCGAGGAGATGCTCCCGCGCGAGGGCCGCCCGGCGGACCGGCCGCTGCTGGACATCCACGCCAACGTCTACATCGAGCGGCAGAGCCAGAAGGCGATCGTGATCGGCGCCAAGGGCGCGCGGCTCAAGCACGTCGGCACCACCGCCCGCAAGCACATCGAGGCGCTGCTCGGCACGCCGGTCTATCTCGACCTGCACGTGAAGGTCGCCAAGGACTGGCAGCGCGACCCGAAGCAGCTGCGCAAGCTCGGCTTCTGAACCGGCGCTCCCGGCACGGGAGTTCGACTCGAACGGGATGACCGGGGCCCGTCCGGACGTGCTGCGTCCGGGCGGGCCCCGGCTGTTGCCCGCCCCCGTCGCCCGCCCCCGCCGTCGCCGGTGCTACGCGCCCTCGCGCAGCACCAGCGACACCAGCTCCCGCTGCGAGTCGGTGAGCTTCGGGTCGGCGCAGTGGACCGTCCGGCCGTCGACGGTGATCTCGTAGTGGAAGCCGTCCGGCACCCCGTAGGAGGGGGCGCGCAGCCCGCCCGCGACGGCCTCCCGGGCGAGCGCGTGGACGTGCGGGGCGTCCGTGCGCTCGGCGGTGTCGAGCTCCGCGTGGCGGACGATTCCGGCGAAGCCGCCGGTCCGGGTCACCTGGATACGCATGGTGTCCATGGTGCTACGCAGGGAAGGCTTTTGCGGCGCTTTTCCCGGACCGTGACCTTAAGCGCACCTCAACCCGGTCTCAACCACTCTTCGGATGCCGGGAGTCCGGAACCCGAAGCCGGGAGCCGCCCGCCCGGCCGTCACCCCGGGCTGACGCCGACCTGCGCCCAGGAGGCCGTGACGGTGTCCGCGATCGAGGGCTGGTCGGGGTAGCGGGCCTTGGCGGCGGCCACGGTGGCCCGGGCGAAGGCGGTGAAGTCGGCGTCGGCCGACAGCGTGCGCCCGGTCAGCGCGTCGTACCAGATCCGTCCGGCGCGCTCCCAGGCCGAGCCGCCGAGGGCGGTGGCCAGCAGGTAGAACGCGTGGTTGGGGATGCCGGAGTTGATGTGCACGCCGCCGTTGTCCTCGGCGGTGTTCACGTAGTCCCGCAGGTGCGCGGGCTGCGGGTCCTTGCCGAGCCGGGGGTCGTCGTAGGCGGTGCCGGGGGCCTTCATCGAGCGCAGCGCCACGCCCTGGATGCCGGGGGCGAGCAGTCCGGCGCCGATCAGCCAGTCGGCGTCGGCGGCGCTCTGGCGCAGCGCGTACTGCTTGACCAGCGAGCCGAAGACGTCGGAGACCGACTCGTTGAGCGCGCCGGGCTGGTCCTGGTAGTCCAGTCCGGCGGTGAACTGGGTGACGCCGTGGGTGAGTTCGTGGCCGATGACGTCGATGCAGGCGGTGAAGTCGCCGAAGATCTCGCCGTCGCCGTCGCCGAAGACCATCTGGTGGCCGTTCCAGAAGGCGTTGTCGTAGTTGCGGCCGTAGTGGACGCTGGCGTCCAGCCGCAGGTCGTGGTCGTCGATGGAGCGCCGGCCGAAGGCGTCGGCGTAGAGCGCGAAGGTGGCGCCGAGGCCGTCGTAGGCGTGGTTGACGGAGGCGTCGGCGACGGCCGCCCGGCCCTCGGTGCGCGCGGTGCGGCCGGGCAGCCGCTGGCCGTGGTTGACGTCGTAGATCACCCGGTTGAGTCCCGGGGCGCCGCCGGTGGGCGGGGGCGGGTCGAGACGGGCCGCGCGGTGCGCGGCGTCGAGCGCGAGGGAGTGGACGGCGGCTTCGTGACCGGCCTCGGCGAGGCGGTCCAGGACGTACGGCGGGACGATCGTGCAGATCGGCGCTGCTGCGGTCATGCGGCCCAGGGTGAGGCCTTGACGACCGGATGTCACCATTCTTGACATGACCGGTTGACGTCTCAAGGAGTGGAACGGAAGCCCGGATCACTTCGGGGGCGCGCGGCGCTGGGTTACGCTGGGTCCCATCATGCGCAACGGGCTGCTTCTTCTTAGCTGCCGCGTCGAGGGCCTGTAGTCCACTGGGGCCGGCTCCCTCGCCGCGGGGAACGAGCTGTGCGCGGAATCGGCGATCCGACGGCGGATCGCGAGCGGCAGCAGAGGCCGGCCAGTCGGTGTTGATCCCCCCCCGACCGCCCGCACCACGCATCCACAGGAAGCCGAGAGTCCTCCATGACCGAGCAGACCTCCGCCGCGTCCATCTCCGCCGCCCGCGCCTTCGTCGACCGGCCCACGCCGATCACCGCGGCGTCCGTGCGCCAGCAGCCCTCCGGCATGCGGTACGGGCGCTACCTGCCGTTCGGCGCCGTGGACCTGCCGGACCGCAGCTGGCCGCAGGCCGTGATCACCAAGGCGCCGCGCTGGCTCTCGACCGACCTGCGGGACGGCAACCAGGCGCTGATCGACCCGATGTCCCCGGCCCGCAAGCGCAAGATGTTCGACCTGCTGGTCGCGATGGGCTACAAGGAGATCGAGGTCGGCTTCCCCTCCTCCGGGGCGACCGACCACGCCTTCGTACGGTCGCTGATCGAGGAGGGGGCGATCCCCGAGGACGTCACCATCTCGGTGCTGACGCAGGCCCGCGAGGAGCTGATCGAGAAGACCGTCGAGTCGCTGGTCGGCGCCCCGCGCGCGACCGTCCACCTGTACAACGCGACCGCGCCGCTGTTCCGCCGGGTGGTGTTCCGCAACGACCGGGCGGCCACCAAGGCGATCGCCACCGACGGCACCCGGCTGGTGATGGAGTACGCCGAGAAGCTGCTGGGCGAGGACACCGTCTTCGGCTACCAGTACTCGCCGGAGATCTTCGTCGACACCGAGCTGGACTTCGCGCTGGAGGTCTGCGAGGCGGTCATGGACGTCTGGCAGCCGGGCGAGGGCCGCGAGATCATCCTGAACCTGCCGGCGACCATCGAGCGGGCCACCCCGAACGTCCAGGCCGACCAGTTCGAGTGGATGTCGCGCAACCTGTCGCGCCGCGAGTTCGTCTGCCTGTCGGTGCACCCGCACAACGACCGCGGCACCGCCGTCGCCTCCGCCGAACTGGCGTACATGGCGGGCGCGGACCGCATCGAGGGGTGTCTGTTCGGGCAGGGCGAGCGGACCGGCAACGTCGACCTGGTGACGCTGGGGATGAACCTGTTCTCGCAGGGCATCGACCCGCAGATCGACTTCTCCGACATCGACGAGGTGCGCCGCACCGCCGAGTACTGCAACCAGATGGAGGTCCACCCGCGCCACCCGTACGCCGGCGACCTGGTGTACACCTCCTTCTCCGGCTCGCACCAGGACGCCATCAAGAAGGGCTTCGACGCCCTGGAGGCGGACGCGAAGGCGGCGGGCGTGCCGGTGGACGAGCACACCTGGGGCGTGCCGTACCTGCCGATCGACCCGAAGGACGTCGGCCGCACCTACGAGGCGGTCATCCGGGTCAACAGCCAGTCCGGCAAGGGCGGTGTGGCGTACGTCCTGAAGAACGACCACAAGCTGGACCTGCCGCGCCGGATGCAGATCGAGTTCTCCCGGATCATCCAGGCCAAGACCGATGCCGAGGGCGGCGAGGTCACCCCGGCGGAGATCTGGCGGGTCTTCGAGGACGAGTACCTGCCGACCACCGGCAACCCGTGGGGCCGGCTGTCGCTGAGCGGCTCGCGCACCCTGACCACCGAGGACGGCCGGGACGCGCTGACCGCCGAGGCCGTGGTGGACGGCGCGCCGGTGTCCCTGAGCGGTACCGGCAACGGCCCGGTGTCGGCCTTCGCGGACGCGCTGGCCCGGATCGGCTTCGACGTCCGCGTCCTGGACTACGCCGAGCACGCGCTGAGCGAGGGCGGCGACGCCCAGGCCGCCGCGTACGTCGAGTGCGCGGTGGACGGCAAGGTGCTATGGGGCGTGGGCATCGACGGCAACACCGTGCTGGCCTCGCTGAAGGCGATGATCAGCGCCGTCAACCGGTCGCAGCGCGGGTAGTTCGTACGAGTGGCAGGTGGCGGGGCCGTCCTCCGGGGCGGCCCTTCGCCGTGCCGTGGCACCGGCGCGGGGGCGCTGTGTCCTGCGCCACATTTTTTGGGATCGGAAGCCGTTCGAGGTACTGACACGTGCCGGTAACCATGGCAACATCGATCCACCGGAAAGCCGGGTCGGTGGGACGGCTCGGTGTCCGGTCGCGTGACCTGCCCATCGTCGAGCAGGCCGCCTGCCATGTCTGGGGAGTGGCGCCGTGACCAGGTTGTGGGGTGTTCGCCCGCGGTGGCGGACTGACGTTCTCGGTGACTTCTTCTGCCCGGGCTGCGGCGGGGACCGCAACTACCGCCGGCAGCACGGCCGGCGGTGGCTGCGGTTGCTGGGCACTCCGGTGCTCCCGCTCGGACCGGTGATCGGCAGCGTGCAGTGCACCGGCTGCCACGGCCGGTACGGCGTCGAGAGCCTGGAGCAGCCGACCTGCGTACGACTCGGCGGGATGCTGCGGGACGCGCAGTACACCATCGCGCTGACCCTGCTCGCGGCCGGCGGCACCGCCCACCCGGCGGCCCGCGAGGCGGCCTGCGCGGCGGTGCGCGAGGCCGGGTTCGAGGACTGCGGCGAGGCCCAGGTGCTGGCCGCGCTCGCCGCGCTCTCCGGACTCGGCGGCGAACTCCACGACGCCCACGAGTTGGCTGCACCTCCCGGCCGGAGGCTGGGGGAGGCCGGCGGCCTGGCCGTGGAACTGCACGCGGTGCTCGAACCGCTCACCCCGCACATCGCCCACCAGGGCCGCGAGCGGCTGCTGCTGCAGGGCGCGGCGATCGCCCTGGCCGACGGGCGCTACCTGCCGCAGGAGCGGGAGGCGCTGGCCGCGGTCGGGCGCTGCCTGGACCTGCCGCAGGCCCGGGTCGGGGCGCTGCTGGAGGCGGCGACCCGGACCCCGTTCACGTAGCGGCCGGGCCCGGGCCCCGCGGCCACGCGTCGCCGTTAGACCAGTGCCGAACCGTTCCTGAACCACTCCCGGGCCGCTCCCGGGCCGTCGGCCGCCCCAGGCCACCCGTAGACCATCGCAGACCAGCGCAGGCCACCCGCAGACCAGCCGTAGACCATCCCCGAAATCCCCCACAAACGGGCCCGACCCCCCTCCGGGCCCGCCGTGACCCGCACCGCAGTGGTCCTCCCCCACGGCCCCGGTGCGGGCAACACGGCTGTCCGCGACGGTCCGCGGCTGGGGGAGAATGGTCCGCATGAGTCTTTTCCGGGACGACGGCGTCGTGTTGCGGGCGCAGAAGCTCGGCGAGGCCGATCGGATCATCACCCTGCTGACCCGCCAGCACGGCAAGGTGCGGGCGGTGGCGCGCGGGGTGCGGAAGACCAAGTCCAAGTTCGGTGCCCGCCTGGAGCCGTTCTCGCACGTGGACGTGCAGTTCTTCAGCCGGGGGAGTGAGTTGGTCGGCCGCGGGTTGCCGCTCTGCACCCAGGTGGAGACCATCGCGCCGTACGGCGGGTCGATCGTCACCGACTACGGCCGCTACACCGCCGGCACCGCGATGCTGGAGACGGCCGAGCGCTTCGCGGAGAACGAGGGCGAGCCCGCCGTCCAGCAGTACCTGCTGCTGGTGGGCGGGCTGCGCACGCTGGCGGCGGGGCTGCACGAGTCGCACCTGGTGCTGGACGCCTTCCTGCTGCGGTCGCTCGCGGTGAACGGGTACGGCGCGAGCTTCACCGACTGCGCCAAGTGCGGCCTGGACGGGCCGAACCGTTTCTTCTCGCTCCAGGCGGGCGGCGTGCTCTGCGCGGACTGCCGAGTGCCCGGATGTGCCGTACCCTCCCCTGAGACACTGGTACTGCTCGGGGCGCTGTTGTCAGGGGACTGGCGGACGGCCGATGCCTGCGAGCCGCGGTACTGGCGGGAGGGCAGCGGCCTGGTCGCGGCCTATCTGCAGTGGCACCTGGAGCGGGGCATCCGCTCGATGAGATACGTGGAGAAGTGAGCACATGGCAGCGCGACGGCTCTTCGGCGGCGGCAAGCAGCGGGCGTACGCGCCCCCGACCCCGCACCCCA
Source organism: Kitasatospora sp. NPDC086791 (assembly GCF_040685975.1). Taxonomy (NCBI): domain Bacteria; kingdom Bacillati; phylum Actinomycetota; class Actinomycetes; order Kitasatosporales; family Streptomycetaceae; genus Kitasatospora; species Kitasatospora sp. NPDC086791. The sequence continues at coordinate 38,430 of NZ_JBFBOC010000006.1, forward strand.
CCGGTGCACAGCCCCCGAAGATCCCCGGCGAGCTGGTCCCGCAACACGTCGCCATCGTGATGGACGGCAACGGTCGCTGGGCCAAGGAGCGCGGGCTGCCCCGCACCGAGGGCCACAAGGTCGGCGAGTCGGTCGTGCTGGACGTCCTCGCGGGCGCCATCGAGCTCGGGGTCAAGAACATCTCGCTGTACGCGTTCTCCACCGAGAACTGGAAGCGCTCGCCCGACGAGGTGAAGTTCCTGATGAACTTCAACCGCGACGTCATCGCCCGCCGCCGCGACGAGATGGACGCGATCGGCGTGCGGATCCGCTGGGCCGGCCGGATGCCCAAGCTGTGGAAGAGCGTCGTCCAGGAGCTGCAGGTCGCCGAGGAGCAGACCAAGGGCAACGACGCCGTCACGCTGTACATGTGCGTCAACTACGGCGGCCGGGCCGAGCTGGCGGACGCGGCGCAGGGCATCGCGCGGGACGTCGCGGCCGGGAAGCTGGACCCGAAGAAGGTCAACGAGAAGACCCTCGCCAAGTACATGTACCACCCGGACATGCCGGACGTGGACCTCTTCCTGCGCCCCAGCGGCGAGCAGCGCACCTCCAACTTCCTGCCCTGGCAGTCGGCTTACGCCGAGTTCGTGTTCCAGGACGTGCTCTGGCCGGACTTCGACCGCCGTGACCTGTGGCGCGCCTGCGAGCAGTACGCGATGCGTGACCGGCGCTTCGGCGGGGCGATCCCGAACGAGCTCCCCGGGCCGCGGCCGGGCCTGCGCTGACGCTCTCCGCGCGAGCGGAACGAACGGAACGAACGGAACGAACGGAAAGGACCCACCGGGCAGATCCGGTGGGTCCTTTCCGTCGTGAGTGGCCGCGTACGGGCGGCGGGCCCAGGCGTTGCGCGCGGCCCGGCTCAGGCCTTCTTGGCGCACTCCGCGCAGGTGCCGAAGATCTCCAGCGTGTGCGCGATGTCGCTGAAGCCGTGCTCGGCGGCGACGGAGTTGGCCCAGCGCTCCACCGCGGGGCCCTCCACCTCGACGGTGGCGCCGCAGTGCCGGCAGACCAGGTGGTGGTGGTGCCCACTGCTGCACCGGCGGTAGACCGCCTCGCCGTCGGCGGTGCGCAGCACGTCCACCTCACCGGCGTCCGCGAGCGACTGCAGGGTGCGGTAGACCGTGGTCAGACCGACGGAGTCCCCGCGGTGCTTGAGCAGGTCGTGGAGCTCCTGCGCGCTGCGGAAGTCCGCGATCTCGTCCAGGGCCGCCGAGACGGCGGCACGCTGCCGGGTCGATCGGGCGCGCGGCGACGGGCCTGCGGTGGTCACCGTGGGTCCTCCTGGGGTCGTGGTCGTCTAGCTCCTCATTGTGCCAGCCCGGTCCGCCGCTCCGGGGAGCTCGGGTCGGAGGAGGTCCGGTCCGGCGACTGGACCGGCAGTTCGACGTCGCAGACCTTCGGGCCGTGCTCGGTGTCGCCGCGGTGGCGCCGCCGGGCGAGCGGTGCGGCGAGCGCGCTGAACACCGCGAAGACCGCGATGGCGAGCAGCACGATGGCCGGGCCGGAGGGCACGTCGAGCTGGTACGAGCCGGTGACGCCGGCCAGTGAGACCACCACGCCGAGCGCGATCGAGGCGGCCTGGGTCGCGGCGAAGGAGCGGGTGAGCTGCTGGGCGGCGACCACCGGGACCACCATCAGGGCGCTGACCAGCAGCAGTCCGACCACCCGCATGGCGACGGTGACGGTGACGGCGGCCATCACGGCGAGCAGCAGGTTGAGGGTGCGCACCGGCAGGCCGGTCACCCGGGCGAAGTCCTCGTCCTGGCAGATCGCGAAGAGCTGGCGGCGCAGGCCGACGGTGACCGCGATGACCACTGCGCCGAGCACCGCGATGGCGGCCAGGTCGGCGGGGGCGACGGTGAGGATCGAGCCCCACAGGTAGCTCTCCAGCGAGCCGGCGCCGGCCTGGGCGGAGAGCGAGACGAGCAGCTTGCCGCAGGCCATGCCGCCGTAGAAGAGCATCGCGAGGGCGATGTCGCCGCGCTGGTTGCCGCGTGAGCGGACCAGTTCCATGGTGACGGCGCCGAGCACGCAGACCAGCACGGCCATCCAGACCGGGCTGGTCTGGAAGATGAAGCCGAGGCCGACGCCGGTCATCGCGACATGGCCCATGCCGTCGCCCATCAGGGCCTGGCGGCGCTGCACCAGGTAGATGCCGACGGCCGGGGCGGTGATCCCGACCAGGACGGCGGCGAGCAGGGCGCGCTGCATGAAGTCGTAGGACAGCATCTCGGTCATGCGAGCAGCCTCGGCGGGGTCAGGTCGGCGTGCGGGTGGACGTGGTCGTGGCCGGGCAGTGCGTGCAGGCCGGTGTTGGGCACGGGCGGGCCGTCGTGGGCGACGCAGCCGTCCCGCAGGACGACGGCCCGGTCGATCAGCGGTTCCAGCGGCCCGAGTTCGTGCAGGACGAGGAGGACGGCGGCACCGCGGCCGACCTCGGCGCGCAGGGTGTCGGCGAGCACCTGCTGGCTGGCGGAGTCCACGCCGGCCATCGGCTCGTCCATGATCAGCAGGTCGGGGGAGCCGACCAGGGCGCGGGCGATCAGCACCCGTTGCTGCTGGCCGCCGGACAGGTCGGCCACGCCGTCCCCGGCCCGTTCCAGCATGCCGACGGCGGCCAGCGCGCGGTCCACCGCCTCGCGGTCCTTGCGACGGAACGGCAGCAGCCGGTGCTGCGGCAGCCGGCCGGTGGAGACCACCTCGCGCACGGTGGCCGGGACGCCGGAGGCGGCGGTGGTGCGCTGCGGGACGTACCCGATGCGGTGCCAGGCGCGGAAGGAGCCGTACGGGGTGCCGAACAGCTCCAGGGTGCCGTGCTCCAGCGGAACGGAGCCGATCACGGTCTTGACGGTGGTCGACTTGCCGGAGCCGTTGGCGCCCAGCAGGGCGACGACCTCGCCGGGCCGGACGGTCAGGTCGACGCCGCGCAGCACCGGCCGGCCGCCGCGCGAGGCGACGGCGTCACGGAGGCGGACGGCCGGGGGTATCGGGTGGGTCATGGTGTTCCGTCCCGTCAGCTGGTCGCGGCAGGGGTGGTGGCGGTGGTGGCGTCCGGGGCCGGGGTGGCGTCCGGGGCGGCGGGGGCCGTCGTCGGGGTGGCGTCCGGGGCGCCGAGGGCGGCCCGGAGGTTGGCCAGGTTCTGCTTCATGACCGTGAGGTAGTCGTCCTTGGCAGGGTCCTTGACGCCTTCCAGCGGGTCCAGGACGGCGGTCTTGAGGCCGAGGTCCTTGGCGACGGTGTCGGCGAGCTTGGGGCTGACCAGGGTCTCGAAGAAGATCGTGGTGACGCCGTTGTCCCTGGCGGCCTTCTGCACGGCGGCGAGGCGGGCCGGGGTGGGCTCGGACTCCGGGTCGACGCCGTTGATGGCGACCTGGGTGAGGCCGTAGTGGTCGGCGAGGTAGCCGAAGGCGGCGTGGCTGGTGACGAAGGTCCTGGTCCTGGTGTCCCGCAGTCCGGCGCGGAAGTCCTGGTCGAGCGCGGTGAGCTTGGTGACCAGCTCGTCGGTGTTCTTCCGGTAGTCCTCGGCGTGGCTCGGGTCGGCCTTGGCGAACTCGTCGCCGACGCTCCGGGCGATCGCCGCGTAGCGGGTCGGGTCGAGCCAGATGTGCGGGTCGCCGGCCGGGCCCTCGTGCTGGTGGCCGTCGGCCTCGTGGCCCTCGCCCCCGGCGTCCTCGTCGAGGTGGTGGTCGACCAGCGGGCTGACGGCGGCGGCGTCGATCCGGTGCTTGCCGGACGACTGCGCGACGGCCTGGTCGACGGTGGGCTGCAGGCCCTTGAGGTAGATGATCGCGTCGGCCTTCTGGACGGCGCCGACCTGCTTGGCGGTGAGCTCCAGGTCGTGCGGCTCGACGCCGGCGGCGGTGAGATCGGTGACCGCGACGTGCTCCTGGCCGATCTGCCGGGCGAGGAACTCCATCGGGTAGAAGGACGCGACGACCTTCAGTCTGCCGTTGCCGCTGTCGGCGCTGCTGCTGCCTCCGCAGGCGGTGAGGACGAGGGAGGCGGCGAGTGCGGTGGTGGCGATGGCTATGGAACGGCGGGCCCGTCGGCGAGGAAGTCCGATCATCATGACAATCATTCTCATCTCAGATGGAAATGATTGTCAACTCACTCGGACGGGTGAACGGCAGGTGACGGGGAGTGGGGGCGGCCGGACGATACCGATTTGAATCACGTACCCATATGGCCGGTAACCTGAGGTATTCGGGTACGCGTAACCAGCCGTGCCCTGACCGTGCCGTACGTACTGAAGAGAGCACTGTGGCCGCCGACAAGATCGACACGATCGTCAGCCTGAGCAAGCGCCGTGGCTTCGTCTACCCCTGCAGCGAGATCTACGGCGGCACGCGTGCCGCCTGGGACTACGGGCCGCTGGGTGTCGAGCTCAAGGAGAACATCAAGCGCCAGTGGTGGCGCGCGATGGTCCAGGCCCGTGAGGACGTCGTCGGTCTCGACTCGTCGGTGATCCTCGCCCGCGAGGTCTGGGAGGCCTCCGGCCACGTCGCCACCTTCAACGACCCGCTGACCGAGTGCCTTTCCTGCCACAAGCGCCACCGGGCCGACCACCTGGAGGAGAAGTACGAGGCCAAGCACGGCTTCCCGCCGCCGAACGGCCTCCAGGACGTCAACTGCCCCGACTGCGGCACCAAGGGCCAGTTCACCGAGCCCAAGGACTTCTCGGGCATGCTGAAGACCCACCTCGGTGTCACCGAGGAGGCCAGCGGCCTGGCGTTCCTGCGCCCCGAGACCGCGCAGGGCATCTTCACCAACTTCAAGGCCGTCCAGACCACCTCGCGCAAGAAGCCGCCGTTCGGCATCGCCCAGACCGGCAAGAGCTTCCGCAACGAGATCACCCCCGGCAACTTCATCTTCCGGACCCGCGAGTTCGAGCAGATGGAGATGGAGTTCTTCGTCAAGCCCGGCGAGGACGAGCAGTGGCACGAGTACTGGCTGCAGCAGCGCTGGGACTGGTACGTCGGCCTCGGCCTGCGCACCGAGAACATGCGCTTCTTCGAGCACCCGAAGGAGAAGCTCTCCCACTACGCCAAGCGCACGGTGGACATCGAGTACCGCTTCAACTTCGGTGGCAGCGAGTTCTCCGAGCTGGAGGGCGTCGCCAACCGCACCGACTACGACCTGCGGGTGCACAGCGAGGCGTCCGGCCAGGACCTGAAGTACTTCGACCAGGAGTCCGGCGAGCGTTACTTCCCGTACGTCATCGAGCCGGCGGCCGGCCTCAACCGCGCCATGCTGGCCTTCCTGATCGACGCCTACTTCGAGGACGAGGCGCCCAACGCCAAGGGCGTCATGGAGAAGCGCGTCGGCATGCGGCTCGACCCGCGCCTGGCCCCGGTCAAGGTCGCCGTCCTGCCGCTGTCGCGCAACGCCGACCTCTCGCCGAAGGCCCGCGGCCTCGCCGCCGACCTGCGCACCGCGTGGAACGTCGAGTTCGACGACGCCGGCGCGATCGGCAAGCGCTACCGTCGCCAGGACGAGATCGGCACGCCGTTCTGCGTCACCGTCGACTTCGACACCCTCGAGGACAACGCGGTGACCGTCCGCGACCGCGACACCATGTCGCAGGAGCGCGTCTCGCTGGACCAGGTCAAGGCGTACCTGGGTGCGCGCCTGATCGGCTGCTAGCGCGGGACCTCCCGCCCGGGGAGCCCCCGTTCGCCCTGGTCGGGGCGGGCGGGGGCTCCTTGGGTGTCGGGCCGGGGTCGGGGGTGGGGGCCCGGGCCGGGGTCGGGCCGGGTTCGGCTCGGGTTCGGGGGCTACCGCCGTCCCCAGCGGGAGCGGGGGGCCGCGGCCGGGGTGGTCGGCAGGCCGGCCGCGCGGAGGGCGGCGAGGGTGGTGCGGTGGCGGGGCCCGTCGGCGAGGAACGCGCCCAGCAGCCGCCCGTACAGGTCCCGGTTGCCGGCGTCGTCCAACGTGGCCGCCAGGCGCACCAGTTCGACGGGCGGCCGGAGCGCCGCCAGTTCGGTCAGCAGGTCGGTGGCGAGTGCCGGCGGCAGCTCGGCGGCCAGGGAGGCGAGGTCGGCCGTGGGCCGGCCGGCGGCCTGGCGCAGCAGGGTCCGGACGTCGCCGCGGCGGCCGTGCTGCTGGAGGCAGGCGGCGAGGGAGGTCAGCTCGGGCGTCGGTGCCGAGCCCCACTCCCACAGGAGCGTCGCGCTGTCGGCGTGCTGCCCGGCCCGTTCCAGCGCCGAGAGCAGCCCGGGGACGGAGGCGGCGGGGTAGGCCCAGAAGGCGTGGAAGAGTGCGGCGGCCTCCTCGGCCAGGCCCAGTTCGCGCAGCTCCGTCAGGACGGCGACGGCGTGTTCGGGGGCGGACCGCGCGGCGCTGCGGGCGAGGTGCAGGGAGGTGCCGGTCGGGCCGTACTGGGCGAGCATGCCGACCAGCAGCGCGGCGTCGGAGGCGTCGAGGCGGGTGGCGGCCTGGTCGAGCAGCTCCGTGGTCTCGGCGGCGGCGCCGCTGCGGTGGAGGGTGGCGATCCGCTCGGTGAGGGCGCCGATGTCGGTACGGGCGGGGGGCGGTGGGGCCTTCGGCGGGGCGGGTTCCGGCTGCGGCTGCGGCTGCGGCGCCGGTTCCGGCTGCCGGCGGTGCTGCTGCTGTTGGTGGTGGTGCGGGTTTTCCTGCACCGGGGCCTGCTGCGACTGTCTCAGGCGGCTCTCCAACGCCTCCAACTGGTCGCTGAGTTGGAGGCAGCGGGCGCCCAACCCCGCGCGGAGCGTGCGGGCTTGGGCGAGCTGCCGCAGCAGGTCGCCGTCCGGCCGCTGGCGCCCGGGGCTGGCCCGGATGGCCTCGTTCAGTCGCCGTTCACGCTGACTCGCGTAGCGGCTCGCACGCAGTAACTCGTCCAGCTCCGCGCGGAGTTCGTCGGCCTGTTGCCCGTCCTCCGGCTGCCGGCCTGCGGGTTGTGCCGTCGGCTGCATGCGCATGATCGCCCCAACCTGTCCATCCCGACCCTGACTGCAGGACATCCTGGCGTCGGTATGTGGCGGGGGAGTTAAGAGCGCACGACCAGTCGTACCCGAGTGGTGTCAAGGAGCGCGCAGAGGGCGGTCGTGGCAAGAAGTGCGCCGGTCGCGCTCCGGAGGGGAGTCGCCGCCCTCGCCGCCCTCGGTGCCGGGGCCCCGGCCGTGCTCACGCGCCCAGCCGTGCCCGCGCCTCCATCAGCGCGAAGCCCAGCAGGTTCAGCCCGCGCCACTCGCCGGGCTGCTGCGCCCGGATGTCGTCGGCCGCGAGCCCGATGCCCCAGATCCGGTCCACCGGGCTCGCCTCGACCAGCACCCGGCTGCCGGTGCCCAGCAGGTATGCGCGCAGCGTCCCGTCCTGCCCGAACTTCGCGACGTTGCCCGCCACGACCAGCTCGAACCGCCCGGCCTGCCAGGTCTTGTCGTCGAAGCCCTCGACCAGTCGGCCCAGGTGCTTCGCCTCGGCGGGCGTGCGGGCCGCCAGCACCTGCCGCTCGATGGCCTCGTCCCCGAACATCCGGGCCTTGCCGGCCATCATCCAGTGCTCGGCGGAGGCGTACGTCACCCCGTCGACGGTGAACTCGCCGGGCCACCACTGGCTCAGGCACTCGTGCCGGGTGCCGCCGCCGGTGCGCGCGGTGTGCCCCCAGAACATCACCCACTTCGGGTGCACCCCGCCGGCCATCAGCGCGGCCAGCTCCTCGCGGCTGCGGACGGCGGCGGGGTCCCCCACGTGCATCTCGCTCATATCGTCATAGTGACACAAAGGGTTCGGGGGTCGCGAACCGTTTGCGGCACGTCACCCCCGGGGGTGGGGCGGGCGGCGTCGGGGGCCGACCGCCGCCCCCGGGGGTCAGCGGTCCGCGGTGAGCGTGCCCGCGGCGCCCCAGTTCTCCGCCGGGTACTCCTGGATGAAGACGTACACGCTCTCGGCGGGGACCTCCAGAGCCGCCACGAAGGCCTCGGTGACCTTCTTGACCAGCTCGCGCTTCTGTGCGACCTCGCGCGGGCCCTGCTGAATGGTGACGATCGGCATCTTCGACTCCTGATCGGGTGTTCCTGCCGGGCGCGGCTGCCGGGCGTTGTCGCCGGGCCGCGTTTCCGGGCTTGCCGCCGGGTTTTCCGGCTGAGGACAGTCCACCCGATCGAGCCGCCCGCACCCAGACCCGATTCGCTCCGGCAGCGATCACGAATCCTGATCGTCGCAGGTCGTGGGCGTTTGGTGGCCCTGCTGGCCGGCCTGTCGGCAGGCTTCGAGGAGCAGCCGGGGGAGCGGGGCGGAGCGTCGGACGGCGAGCGAGGTCGGCAGGGCCAGCGGGGTGCGGCAGGCGCGGAAGGCGATCCGGCGGGCGTTGGTCATCCGGGCGTTGGCGGCGTAGACCACCGTCCACATCGGGGTGCCGGTGCCGATCGAGGCCAGGGTGTCCTGCAGGTCTTCGTGGGGCGGGCCGAGGACCGGCCGGAAGCCGGCCCGCGCGCAGGCGTCCGTCACCAGGTCCACCAGCGCCGGGTGGTTGTGGCGTTCGGTCAGCCGCAGCGGCAGGTCGGCGAGGTCGGCGAGGTCGACCTCGGGCCGGTCGGCGAGGGCGTGCCGGACGGGGAGCGCGAGCACCAACTCGTCCTGCCAGACCGGCAGGAAGCGCAGGTCGGCGTTGCGCTCGGGGACGGTGCCGCGCACGAAGGCGGCGTCGAGGCGGCCGTCGGACAGCCGGGCGAGCCGTTCCCGGACCGGGGCGGAGTGGAGTTCGACGCGCACGCCGGGGGCCCGCTGCTGGTAGGTGTCCAGGATCAGGTCGAGCCGGTCGCCGAGCCCGGTGACGGTGCCGAGCCGGAGCACGGCGGGGGCCGCCAGGTCGGCGGCGAGGGCGCGGGCGGCGTCCTCGGCGGCCAGGACGTTCCTGGCCGCGGGCAGGAAACGATCGCCGGCCGGGGTCAGCCGGACGTGCCGGGGCGAGCGGTCGAACAGCTCGACCTTCAACTCCCGCTCCAGGCGCCGGACCTGCTGGCTCACGGCGGGCTGGCCGAGCAGCAGCCGCTCGGCCGCCCGGCCGAAGTGCAGTTCCTCGGCGACGGCGACGAAGCAGCGCAGCTGCCGTAGCTCCATGCGGTCCCCCTGTTCGATGTGCCGACGGGCCCATCGTCGCAGGCCGGGGCGGCGCCTAGGGCTGTTCCCGGCGCCGGTAGTACGCCTCGATCGGGGCCCGGGCCTCCTCGTGCAGCGCCGGGCCGTCCTGCGGCACCACCGGCCACGCGCCCGACTGCGGGTTGAGGGCGACGAGTTGGTCCGTCGACAGGGCGTGGACGACCCGGCCGATGCCGGAGCGGACGATGCCGCCGTGGCACATCCCGCACGGCTGGCAGCTGGTGTACAGCGTGCTGCGGGCGGCCGTGGCCGGGTCGAGTTCGCGGGCCGCCCAGCGGGCGAGCTTCAGCTCCGGGTGGGCGGTGATGTCGTCGTCGCGCCGCACGGTGTTGTGGGCCTCGGCGAGGACCTCGCCGTCCGGACCGGCCAGCAGCGAGCCGTACGGGGCGTCGCCCAGGGTGATCGCGTGGGCGGCGATGGCGACGGCCCGGCGCAGGAGGGTCTCGTCGGCTTCGGTGATCACGGTGTCGCTGCCTTCCAGTGGGTGGTCACGGTGGTGAGGTCCCGCCAGGCCTGCTGTGGCCGACGGGTCTCCTCGGGGTCCCCGTGGTAGGGGTCGAACACGACGGTCTCGGCGCCGAGGTCGCGCAACTGCATTAGGTCGTCGAGGACTTGCTCGACGCTGCCCACTCCGGCCGGCCGCTCGGGGCCCTCGACCGGCGCATCGGTCAGCCGCAGGGCGATGCGGGGCGTGAAGCCCGGCACCGGGTGCTCGGCCAGGACCGATCGCATCCGGGCCAGTGGCAGCCGCAGCGGGTGCCAGGCGTCGCCGAACCGGACGGCCCGGCGCAGCGCCGCCTCGCTGTGGCCGCCGACCCAGACCGGGACGGACCCGCCCCGCTCCTGCCAGACCTCCCGCAGCGTGCCCAGGTACTCGTCGGTCAGCCGGCCGCGCGCGCCGAACGGCACGCCGAGCGCGTCGAACTCCTGGCGCGCCCAGCCGACCCCCACGCCGAGGACGAACCGGCCGCCGCTGAGCCGGTCCAGGGTGCCGGCCATGCGGGCCACCAGCAGCGGGTTCCGGTACGGCAGGACGAGCACGGTCGTGCCCAGTCGCAGGCCGGTGGTGATCCCGGCCAGCCAGGACAGCGTGGTGAACGGCTCGTGGAACGGCTCCGGGTACCGCTCGGCCACGTCCGGGGTCACCGCCACGTGGTCCGACACCATGAGGAGGTCGAAGCCCAGGCCCTCCACCGTCCGGGCCCATTCGCGCAGCACGCCGGGATCGGTCCCCGGCCCGAAGTTCGGTACGTTGACGCCAAATCGCATGCGTCGAGGCTATCCCCGTGATCATGGACGAGGGAACGAATTCCTCCCGGTCCCGAAGGCCCGGAGCCGTGGTTCTCCCGGTAGATTCGCCGGATGGCCGTGAATCTTGACGACACCGACTGGGCGATCATCGAGCAGCTGCAGGGGGAGGCCCGGATCTCCCTCAGCGAGCTGGGCCGACGGGTGAGCCTCAGCGCCTCCGCGACCACCGAACGGGTGCGGAACCTGGAGGCGCTGGGCGTCATCACCGGCTACCACGCCACGGTGGACCTGGCGAAGGTCGGCTACCCCGTCCTCGCCGTCGTCCGGCTGAAGTACCCGGGCAACCGGCACGAGCCGCTGCGTCGGCTGCTCGCCGAGCGGCGGGAGATCCTGGAGTGCCTGCGCACCACCGGCGACGACTGTTACACGCTGAAGATCGCGGCCGCCTCCATGGAGCATCTGGAGACCCTGGTCGACGAGTTGGCCGGCTTCGGCAGCACGACCACCAGCGTCGTCTACAGTCGGACGCTGCCCCTGCGCGGGCCCGCCCGGCCCTGAGCGCGGGCGGGCGCGGGTCAGGGGTGGTGCCGGCACACCGCGTCGGTCACCAGGCCGGCGCCGATCCCGGAGTCGATCTCGGGCAGTGCCCAGTCGGCCAGGCCGCGCGCGGTGGCGGCGTTCTCCGGGTCGATGGTGCCGTCGCGGACGAGGTCCTCCAGTACGCGCTGTTCGGGGTCGGGCGGAGAGAGGACGGCGATCAGCCGGCCGTTGCGGGTGCTCTCCACGCGCTCGCCGGCCGCGACCCGGTCGATCAACTCGCTGGCGTGCTGCTGGAGCTGTCGGATGGGGACTCCGGCTGTCATGCGACTCACGGTAGGCCGGATCGTGCGGCGGTCACGACGACTGTGCGTCGATTTCACACGAAGGAGTGCCGCTCCGCTGCTCACCCCGCCCCGGAAGCCGCCGCAGTACAACGCCGACGGCCCCGCGATCGGGGTGCGATCGCGGGGCCGTCCGCCGCCGTCCGGGCCCGGGGGCCCTGCGGGTCAGCCGATGGAGCGGGGGAGCCGGGTGGTCAGGTAGAGGATGGTGAACGAGCCGAGGAGCTGGATGCCCAGGCAGAGGGCGAGCGCGCGGCCCATGCCGAGGCCGGGGGAGAGCGACAGGTACAGGGTGCCGAGGGTGGCGACGCCGAGGGCGAGGCTGGACTGCTGGCTGGTGGCGAGGACGCCGCTGCCGACGCCGGCCCGGGTGGCGGGCACCTTGGAGAGGACGACCCGGAACAGCGGGGTGCCGATCAGGCCCTGGCCGATGCCGGCGAGGGCGACGCCCGGGGCCATCCGCAGCGGGGAGAAGTGCGTCCAGTCGGCGAGGACGGTCGCGGCGAGGACGGCCAGGCCGGTGGCCTGGACGACGGCGCCGGCGCTGAGCACCCGGCTGCCCCAGCGGCCGATCAGGCGCGGGCCGGCCAGTGAGGCGCTGAAGTAGCCGACGGCCATCGGGACGAGTGCCCAGCCGGCGGCGACCGGGCCGAGCCGCAGGCCCTGCTGGAGGGCGACCGCGATGACGAACATGAAGCCGCCGAAGCCCGCGAAGTAAGGGAGTGCGATGCCGAGGCCGCGCCGCATCTCCGGGATGCGCAGCAGGGTCGGCGGCACCAGCGGGGTGTCCCCGCGCCGCTCGGCGCGGCGCTCGACCAGGGCGAAGGAGACGGCGAGGACGGGGAACAGACCGAGCATCACCCAGGACCAGAGCGGCCAGCCGGCGGCCCGGCCCTCCATCAGCGGGATGAGCAGGGAGAGCAGGGTCGCGGTGAGCAGGACGGTGCCGGGCACGTCGACCCGGGCGGCCCGGGGGGCCTTGCTCTCCGGGACGTAGCGGACCGCGAGGACGACGGCGAGCAGGGCGAACGGCACGTTCAGCAGGAACACCGAGCGCCAGCCGGTGCCGAACAGGTCGGCGGCGACCAGCATCCCGCCGAGCACCTGCCCGATCACCACCGAGATCCCGCCGACCGCGCCGTAGACGCTGAGCGCGCGGCCGCGCCGGGCGCCGTCGGTGGCGGCGGTGATGGTGCCGAGCACCTGCGGGATCAGCAGCGCGGCCGAGGCGCCCTGGGCGGCCCGGGCGGCGACCAGGGACCATGCGTCGGGGGCGAGGCCGCAGGCCAGCGAGGTGAGGGCGAAGGTGGCGGCGCCGGTCACGAAGAGCCGGCGGCGGCCGAAGATGTCGCCGAGGCGCCCGCCGAGGACGAGCAGGACGGCGAAGGCGATGCCGTAGCCGGCGGCGACCAGTTCGAGGACGGCGGGCCCGGCGGCCAGGTCCTCGTCGATGGTGGGCAGGGCGACGTTGACGATGAAGAAGTCGAGCATCGGCAGGAAGGCCCCGAGCAGGACGGTGACCAGCCCGGCGGTGCCGAGGGTCGGGGTGCCGGGGGCGGAGGCCCCGGGGGCGCCGGGGGTTCCGGTGGTTCGGGCGGCGGGGGTGCGGGTGGCCGCGGTGCCGGGGGTGGTGGCGGTGCGGTGCGGGGTGGGGGCGACGGCGAGTTGTCGGTTCACGGGTCATACGATCCGCCCGCTCCGTACCCTGGTACCAGAGTGTGGTTATCCAGGTATAAGAAGTACCTGGCAACAGGCTGGCGGCTGCCGCATGCTGGGGAGCATGAGCCTGATGACCCCCGTCGCGCAAGCCCGTACGACCCCCGTCGCGCCGTCCCCCACCAGGCCGGCCGCCACCACGTCGGCCGGCGCCGGCGCCACCGGGCCGCGCCCCGCCCTGCCGCTCAGCCCCGACGACGCCCGCCGGCACGAGCTGGCCGCGTTCCTGCGCAGCCGCCGCGAGCGGATCTCGCCCGATCAGGTCGGCCTGCCGATGACCGGCCGCCGCCGGACGCCGGGGCTGCGCCGGGAGGAGGTCGCGCAGCTCGCCGCGGTCGGGGTGACCTGGTACACCTGGCTGGAGCAGGGGCGGGACATCCAGGTGTCCACCCAGGTACTGGACGCGGTGTCCCGGGCGCTGCTGCTGGACCCGAGCGAGCGCGCGCACCTGTTCACCCTGGCCGGCGCGGACGACCCGGCGCCGGTGCGGGAGTGCCCCTCGGTGACGCCCAGCGTGCGGCTGGTGCTGGACCAGCTGGCGCCGTACCCGGCCCTGGCGGTCAACACCCGCTACGACGTGCTGGCCTACAACGCGCAGTACACCGGGCTCGTCGGCGACCTCGCCGCCCTGCCGCCGGAGGACCGCAACCTGATGTGGATGGCGTTCACGCCCTCGCGGTTCCGTGAGGTGCTGATCGACTACCGCACCGAGCGGCTCGGCATGGTGGCCCGGTTCCGCTCGGCGATGGCCGACCACAGCTCGGAGCCGGCCTGGAAGGCGCTGCTGGCCCGGCTGCTCAAGGCCTCGCCGGACTTCGCGGAGGTCTGGCAGCGGCACGACGTGATGCGGCCGGGCAACGGCATCAAGCGCTTCCAGGTGCCCGGCGTGGGCCTGCTGAGCTGCGAGTACACCAACTTCTGGCTCAGTCCCCGGCTCGGCACCCGGATCATCACGTACACCCCGCTGGACGAGGAGACCCGCGCGCTGATGGACCGGCTCCCCACTGGGGCCTGACCTCAGGCCCGGACGGCCGCGTCCCGCCCGAGCAGCAGGCAGACCGCCGCGAGCGGCAGCTCGACGCAGCCCGCCATGACGAGCGCCGCGAGCACCGCGTGGCCCGGCCCGGCGCAGGCGAGGTCGGCCAGCGCGTCCGCGGTGAGCAGCAGGGCCACCGCCGCGCCCGCCCGGCGCGCGGCGGGGCTGCGCCGACGCAGCAGCGCGTCGAGCGCGAGCAGGGCGGCGAACTCCACCAGGTCCAGCACGACCCACACCGTCTCGTGGCAGACGGCGAGGACGGCCAGCCAGGGCAGCAGCGCGACGGCGGCCAGGGCGGGCACCCGGGCGAAGCGCGCGGGCAGGACGAATGCCGGGACCGGGCAGGCGGACCGGGCGGTGAGGACGGCGGTGCTCATGCCGCGCCCCCGGCCCCGCGGCCCTGACCCTGGCCCCGCAGCCGACCCTGCTCGCGACCCCGCTCCCGACCCCGCTCCCGCACCCGCTCCAGTGGCAGCCGTTCGGCGACCCGGCCTGCCGGGTGCTCGACCAGCACCGCGTCGAACGGCCCCTCGGCCCAGGCGAGCCAGAACCGCCCGGCCACCGTGACCACCTCGGCGGCGGCCCGCACCGGCCGGAACGCCCGCCGCCCGGTGAACACCACCGAGGGCGCCGTACCGTCGCCCGCCAGCCGGCCCCAGGCGAGCACGTGCCGGGCCCGCCCGCCGGACGGGCTGCGCCGCGCCCCGCGCAGCAGCTGCGGCGTGAGCCGGGCGGTGACCAGGACGTCGGTCAACTCGCCGTGCTGGTAGAGCTCCAGGGCGGCCCGGCCACGGCCGGGCCCGACGCTGCGGACCGACCAGGGCCCGGCGCCGACCGACAGCGCACCCTCCGGCTCCGCCGCCGGGCGGAGCGCGCGCCCGGGAACACCCCGGCGGCTGCCGGGAACACCCCCGCGACGCCCGGCGGCACCCCCGTGGTCCCCGGGAACACCCCCGTGGCTCCCGGGGACGCGCCGTCCGTGCGGCGGAGTGGCGGAGTGCGATGCGGTGCTCGTCATGCCTCCGAGCTTTCCGCCGGACACCCCCTCCTGTCGGTGGTGCTCCGCCCCGAATCGGGGGTGTAGCCAGCTACACCCCCACCGGGCAGCCTCCTCCATGGCGGCCGATGATCATCGAGCCCTACGCTGTCCGGCATGCCCTCCACCACGCTGCGCCGAGCGCTCGTCAGGAGCCTCCGGCGTCCACCGTGGCCGCCCGGGGCCTGGCGGGACGTCCGCCTGATAGCCGCCGGCATACCGGCGGCCCTGCCGGTCTGGCTGGCCGTCACCGACTCCGGGCTGCTCCTCCCGCTGTCCGCCGCCGTCCTGCTCTGCACCCGTCCGCTGACCGCCCTCCAGCGCGGCCGGCTGCGCGCCCTGTACGGGGTGGAGATCCCGCCGCCGCGACCGCTCGGCCGGCGCCGGATCCTGCTGCTGGGGATGACCTGGCGTCAGGTCCTCCACCACTCGCTGGTCGGCCCGCTGCTGGCGGCGGGCGCGGCGGCGGTGCTGTACGCCTGGGGCGCCGCGCTGGTGCTGACCACCCTGTACGGCTGGGTCTGGCTGATGCCGCCCGGCACCGCGCTGCGCACGGACCTGGCCGGGCTGGACATCGGGCTCACGGCGGTCGGCGTGCTGCTGCTGGCCGCGCTGCCCTGGGCCGCGGCCCCGATGGCCCGTCTGGAGGTGTGGACGGCGCTGCGGCTGCTCGGCCCCGACCGGACGGAGGCGCTGGAGCGCCGGGTCGAGGAGATCGCCGAGAGCCGGGCCGGGCTGGTCGACGCGGTGGACGCCGAGCGCCGCCGGATCGAGCGGGACCTGCACGACGGCGCGCAGCAGCGCCTCACCTCGCTGGCGATGAACCTGGGCCTGGCCCGGCGCACCCTCAAGGACGTCCCGCCCGAGGCCATGCAGGTGATCGTGGACGCGCACGAGGAGGCCCAGGCGGCCATCGACGAGCTGCGCGACCTGGTCCGCGGCCTGCACCCGGCCGTCCTGGAGGACCGCGGACTGGACGCGGCGCTGTCCGGCATCGCCGCCCGCGCCCCGCTGCCGGTGCGCCTGGACGTCGAGCTGTCCGCCCCGATCGCCCCCACCGTCGAGGCGGTCGCCTACTTCACCGTCTCCGAGGCGCTCACCAACGTGGCCAAGCACGCCCGCGCCCGGCAGGTCGAGGTGTCGGTGCGGACCGTCGGCGGCCGGCTGCGCCTGGTCATCAGCGACGACGGCGTCGGCGGCGCGGAGCCCTCGCGCGGCACCGGGCTCACCGGTCTGCGCAAGCGCGCCGCCTCGGTCGACGGCTCGCTGTCCGTTCTCAGCCCCCTCGGGGGTCCCACCACCATCACCGTGGAGTTGCCGTGCGCGCTGTGATCGCCGAGGACTCGGTCCTGCTGAGGGCCGGCCTGGTCAAGGTCCTGGAGGCGGTGGGCTTCGAGGTCGTGGCCGCCGTCGGGGACGCCGTCGAACTGCTGGCCGCGGTCGAGGAGCACCGTCCGAAGGTGGTGGTCGCCGACGTCCGGATGCCCCCGGGCTTCCACGACGAGGGGGTGAAGGCCGCGATGGTGATCCGCCGGCAGTGGCCGGAGACCGCGGTCCTGCTGCTCTCCCAGTTCGTGGAGGAGCGGTACGCCGCCGACCTGCTGGCGACCAACACCAGCGGCGTCGGCTACCTGCTCAAGCAGCGGGTGGCCAATGTGGACGACTTCGTGGACGCGCTGCAGCGGGTCGCCGAGGGCGGCACCGCGCTGGACCCGGAGGTGGTCGCCCAGCTGCTGGTGCGCCGCCACCGGGATCCGCTGGAGAAGCTGACCCCGCGCGAGCGGGACGTGCTCGGCCTGATGGCGGAGGGCCGCTCCAACGCCGCGATCGCCGGCTCGCTGGTGATCAGCGACAGCGCGGTGGCCAAGCACATCAACTCGATCTTCACCAAGCTCGACCTGCCGCAGGCCGAGGACAGCCACCGCCGGGTGATGGCGGTGCTGCGCTTCCTGGAGGTCGGGTGACGGCCGGCGCGGCGCGGGCCTGGCGGGTCACCGGGACGCTCCTGGTCGTGCTGGTCGTGCTCGGCGCCGGACTGCAGACCTGGTCGGTGCTGGCGCAGCAGCAGTCGACCGCCGACTGGTCGTACGACGGCCCGGTGCACCGGCTGAGGCTGGAGACCGGCAACGCCTCGGTCAAGGTGCGGGCCGGCCGGGCGGACCACGTGGTGGTCCACCAGCAGCTGGACTGGATGGTGCGCGAGCCGGTGGTGTCGACCGTGCCCGACGGCGACCTCCTCACCGTCGGTCTGCACTGCCGACCGGTGCTGCCGGTCGCGGACTTCGGCTGCGGGGCCGAGATCGAGGTGGACGTGCCGGCCGCGACCGAGGTGTCGGGGTCGGTGGGCTCCGGCTCGGTCGAGCTGACGGGCCTGAGCGGGAACGTGGACCTCGGGCTCACCTCCGGCGTGCTGCTGCTGGTGGACACCTCGGGGGACGTGTCCGCGCGCGCCACCTCGGGGCTGATCCAGGGCACGAAGCTGAGCGCCCGGCGGGTGGACGTGCGGATCGCCTCGGGCTCGGTGGAGCTGGACTTCGCCCGGGCCCCGCAGGCCGTGGAGACCAGGGCCACCTCCGGCTCGGTGACGATGACCCTGCCCAGGGGCAGCCGGTACGCCTTCTCCAGCGACATCGGCTCCGGCAACGGCCGGATCGACCCGCAGCTGGCGGACCCGGACAGCCCGAACCGCATCCACGCCACGGCGACCTCGGGGTCGGTCACCATCGGCCCGTCGTAGCGCCGGCCGCCGACCGCCGCGCCACCGACCGCCGTGGCCGCCGTCCGGACCGTCGTCGCGCGGGCCGCTCACCCGGGTGGGGGACAATGGAGAGTCCCGTCCCCCCTTCCCCGAGGTCAGCCGCGCATGACAGTCACGCCCGCACCCACCGCGCCCGACTCCGAGTTCGCGCCGCTCGACATCGGCCCGATCCAGGTGTGGCCGCCCGTCGTGCTGGCGCCGATGGCCGGCATCACCAACGCGCCCTTCCGCACCCTGTGCCGGGAGCAGAGCGGCGGCAAGGGCCTGTACGTCTCGGAGATGATCACCACCCGGGCGCTGGTCGAGCGCAACGCCAAGACCATGCAGCTGATCACGTTCGACCCGAGCGAGAAGCCGCGCTCGATCCAGCTGTACGGGGTGGACCCGGTGACCGTCGGCAAGGCCGCCCGGATGATCGCGGACGAGGGCCTGGCCGACCACATCGACCTCAACTTCGGCTGCCCCGTCCCCAAGGTGACCCGCAAGGGCGGCGGCTCGGCGCTGCCGTACAAGCGCAACCTGCTGCGC
The DNA here is from genome assembly GCF_040685975.1 of Kitasatospora sp. NPDC086791. Lineage (NCBI taxonomy): Bacteria > Bacillati > Actinomycetota > Actinomycetes > Kitasatosporales > Streptomycetaceae > Kitasatospora > Kitasatospora sp. NPDC086791. The sequence goes on from NZ_JBFBOC010000006.1 coordinate 56,795, forward strand.
GAGATCCTGCGCGAGGCCGTCGCCAACGCGGGCGACCTGCCGGTGACCATGAAGATGCGCAAGGGCATCGACGACGACCACCTCACCTACCTGGACGCCGGCCGGATCGGCGCCGAGGAGGGCGTGGCCGCGATCGCCCTGCACGGGCGCACCGCCGCCCAGCACTACGGCGGGACGGCCGACTGGTCGGCGATCGCCCGGCTGCGCGAGTCCGTCCCGGCCGACATCCCGGTGCTGGGCAACGGGGACATCTGGTCGGCGGACGACGCGCTGCGGATGATGCGCGAGACCGGCTGCGACGGTGTCGTGGTGGGCCGCGGCTGCCTCGGCCGGCCGTGGCTGTTCAAAGACCTGGTGGCGATCTTCGAGGGCGACGTCGACTACGCCCGCCCCGACTTCGGCTACGTGGCGCGGGCGATGGTGCGCCACGCGCAGCTGCTCGGCGAGTGGATCGGGGACGAGGCGCGCGGCGTGATCGACTTCCGCAAGCACGTCGCCTGGTACACCAAGGGCTTCTCGGTCGGCTCCGAGCTGCGGGTGCGGCTCGCCAACTCCTCCTCCTTGGCCGAACTGGCCGAAACCCTGTCCGAGGTGGAGCAGTCCCAGGGCTGGCCGGCCGGTGCGGACGGCCCGCGCGGGCGCACCAGCGGCAACAACCGGGTGGTCCTGCCGGAGGGCTGGTTGGACGATCCGTACGACTGCGCCCGACCGGGCGCGGACGCCGAATCGGACACCTCCGGCGGATGATCTGTACGGACCGGCGAAATTGGCCTGTTCGGCCCGACTGCCACTAGGTCCCAGCCCTCTTGTCCATCCTGGACAGGAGGGCTCCTTTTCGGCGTCCGGACGTCACGGAGAGGGCACGTTTCTGGACACTGTGCGACGATCGGCGGAGGCGGTCTACGTTCGACCGGTGAGACGCGCTGGTGACGCTTGCCACACGCGGCAGGGGCTGATGCCGGGTCAGTGGACGAAATGGACAGGTCGGCCGTGAATCGCTTCCCGAAGCCGGTCGGCCGGGGATCGGGTGATCCGGCTGCAGGAAATCAAGCCGGGGCAACGCGACCGACCCGCGATCGCTACCCAGCGTCCGAATCGTGTGATCTTCGGGTTTCCTTGCGTTCAAGAGTTGAAGGCTGGCTAGCGTCAGGCGGACGATTTCACCAACAGAGGTGAACGCCTTTATGTGCATTCGATCTAGCGGGTTACCCCTCGGTACCGGCCTCGGGTGGCCTATTCAGGGCAGAGAAGTGCCTTCGAAATGGGTATGTTCTCCGGCGTCAGGGCAACCGCGTACGAGGAGACCGACCCGTGCCGTCCCAGCAGAAGTTTGTTTACTCCTTCACCGAAGGAAACAAGGACCTCAAGGATCTTCTTGGCGGCAAGGGCGCGAACCTGGCCGAGATGACCAACCTGGGCCTCCCCGTCCCTCCGGGTTTCACCATCACCACCGAGGCCTGCAAGGTCTTCCTGGAGACGGGCAGCGAGCCCACCTCCCTCCACGAGGAGATCAGCGCCCACCTGGACGCCCTCGAACTGGAGATGGGCAAGAAGCTCGGCCAGGCCGACAACCCCCTCCTGGTCTCGGTGCGCTCCGGCGCGAAGTTCTCCATGCCCGGCATGATGGACACCGTCCTGAACATCGGCCTCTCCGACGCCTCGGTGGTCGGCCTCGCCGCCCAGTCCGGCAACGAGCGCTTCGCCTGGGACTCCTACCGCCGCCTGGTCCAGATGTTCGGCAAGACCGTGCTGGGCGTCGACGGCGAGCTGTTCGAGGAGGCCCTGGACGAGGCCAAGCACGCCAAGGGCACCGTCAACGACCTGGACCTGGACGCCGCCGACCTCCGGGGCCTGGTCGAGGTGTTCAAGGGCATCGTCGCCCGGGAGACCGGCCGGGACTTCCCGCAGGACCCGCGCGAGCAGATGGACCTCGCCGTCCACGCGGTCTTCCACTCCTGGAACGGCGACCGCGCCCGGCTGTACCGCCGCCAGGAGCGCATCCCGAACGACCTCGGCACCGCGGTCAACGTCTGCACCATGGTCTTCGGCAACCTCGGCGAGGACTCCGGCACCGGCGTCGCCTTCACCCGCGACCCCTCCACCGGCGCCCAGGGCGTCTACGGCGACTACCTGTCCAACGCCCAGGGCGAGGACGTCGTCGCCGGCATCCGCAACACGCTGCAGCTGTCCGAGCTGGAGAAGCTCGACAAGAAGTCGTACGACGAGCTGATGGCGATCATGCAGAAGCTGGAGAACCACTACCGCGACCTCTGCGACATCGAGTTCACCATCGAGCGCGGCAAGCTCTGGATGCTGCAGACCCGCGTCGGCAAGCGCACCGCCGCGGCCGCCTTCCGGATCGCCGTCCAGCTGGTCGACCAGGGCCTGATCGACCTGGACGAGGCCCTGATGCGGGTCACCGGCGGCCAGCTGGCCCAGCTGATGTTCCCGCGCTTCGCCCCGACCGCCGAGTCCAAGCAGATCGCCTGGGGCCTCGCCGCCTCGCCGGGCGCCGCGATCGGCAAGGTCGTCTTCGACTCGTACACCGCCGTCAAGTGGTCCCGCTCCGGCGAGAAGGTCATCCTGGTCCGCCGCGAGACCAACCCGGACGACCTGGACGGCATGATCGCCGCCGAGGGCATCCTCACCTCGCGCGGCGGCAAGACCTCGCACGCCGCCGTCGTCGCCCGCGGCATGGGCAAGACCTGTGTCTGCGGCGCCGAGGAGCTGGAGGTCGACACCAAGGGCCGCAAGTTCACCACCGCCGACGGCCAGGTGCTCCACGAGGGCGACGTCGTCTCCATCGACGGCGCCACCGGCAAGGTCTACCTCGGCGAGGTACCCGTGCTGCCGTCCCCCGTGGTCGAGTACTTCGAGGGCACCCTGCACGCCGGCGCCGACGTCCAGGGCGGGCTGGTCCAGGCCGTCCACCGGCTGATGTCGCACGCCGACGGCCGCCGCCGGCTGGCCGTGCGGGCCAACGCGGACAACGCCGAGGACGGCTCGCGCGCCCGCCGCTACGGCGCCCAGGGCATCGGCCTGTGCCGCACCGAGCACATGTTCCTCGGTGAGGAGCGCCGCAAGGAGGTCGAGCACCTGATCCTCGCGGACAACGACAAGGACCGCGAGCTCGCCCTGTCCACCCTGCTGCCGCTGCAGAAGGGCGACTTCCTGGAGCTCTTCCAGGCGATGGACGGGCTGCCGGTCACCGTCCGCCTGCTCGACCCGCCGCTGCACGAGTTCCTGCCGGACATCACCGAGCTCTCGGTGCGCGTCGCCCTCGCCGAGGCCCGCAAGGACCCGAACGAGAACGACCTGCGCCTGCTCCAGGCGGTGCACAAGCTGCACGAGCAGAACCCGATGCTGGGCCTGCGCGGCGTCCGCCTCGGCCTGGTCATCCCCGGCCTGTTCGGCATGCAGGTCCGCGCCATCGCCGAGGCCGCCGCCGAGCGCAAGCTGGCCGGCGGGGACCCGCGCCCCGAGGTGATGATCCCGCTGGTCGGCACCGTCCAGGAGCTGGAGCTGGTCCGCGACGAGTGCGAGCGCGTGCTCGCCGAGGTCGCCCAGTCCACCGGCGTCCAGCTGGACATCAAGCTCGGCACCATGATCGAGCTGCCGCGCGCCGCGGTGACCGCCGGGCAGATCGCCGAGGCCGCCGAGTTCTTCTCCTTCGGCACCAACGACCTGACCCAGACGGTCTGGGGCTTCTCCCGGGACGACGTGGAGGCCTCGTTCTTCACCGCCTACCTGGAGAAGGGCATCTTCGGGGTCTCCCCGTTCGAGACCATCGACCGCGACGGCGTCGGCTCGCTGGTCAAGCACGCCGTCGAGGCCGGCCGGGCGACCCGCCCCGACCTCAAGCTCGGCGTCTGCGGCGAGCACGGCGGCGACCCGGAGTCGGTCCACTTCTTCCACGAGGTGGGGCTGGACTACGTCTCCTGCTCCCCCTTCCGGATCCCGGTGGCGCGCCTGGAGGCAGGCCGCGCCGCCATCGAGTCGGCGGGCAGCGACTCGCGCTGAGGGAGGGAAGGCATCCCCTCCTCACGCGCGGGCTCGACTGACCGCTCCCCCTCCCACCGGGAGGGCGTACACCGGAGCTCGGCGCAGGAGAACCGGCGTACGTGAAACGGCCGGGCGGGAACGGACAACGGCGTCCGTTCCCGCCCGGCCGTACGTCTGCGCACGGGCGGGTGTGGCGGTGGCCACGTGCGCTGCTCGCCGGGCGGGGCCGGGCCGCCTGCCAAGCTGAGCGCATGACCAGTCGCAGAAACCCGCTCGTCGTCGTGGCCGTGCTGATCCTGGCGCTCCTGGCCGGGGTCGGGTACCTCCTCGCGGACAAGGGGAGCAGCCACCCCAAGGCCGCCGCGAGCCCCTCGGCCGCCGGCGCGGGTTCGTCGGCCCCCAAGCCCTCGGCCCCCAAGCCCTCGGCCCCCAAGCCGTCCCCGCCGGGCGGCGGCGCCCCCGCGGCGGCCGGCACCTGGGTCCCCGCCGACCCCGCCCTGGCCGACGTCTGCCGTACCAAGCTCCCCAGCCAGGCCCAGGACACCCTCGGCCTGATCGCCAAGGGCGGGCCCTACCCCTACAACCGCGACGGCATCGTCTTCGAGAACCGCGAGAGCCGCCTCCCGAAGAAGGCCGACGGCTACTACCACGAGTTCACCGTGCTCACCCCGGGCTCCAACGACCGCGGCACCCGCCGCGTGGTCACCGGCACCGCCGGCGAGCAGTACTGGTCCCCGGACCACTACGCGACCTTCCAGGAGATCGACCCCCGCTGCTGAGCCCCGCACCGCCGTCGGTGCGGGGGACCGGCCGCGGGGTCACCTCGCCCGGCGCCAGGTGACCCTGGCGTGCGGCCCGTGCGGGCCGGTGGTGACCAGGGCGGTCAGTTCGTGGAGCACCGGGGCCGGGTCGCGGCGGAGTCGGACCGGGGTGGTGCGGACCACCGGGAGGCCGGCGGCGGTGAGCCGGTTGGCGCGGGCCAGGGTGCGTTCGTGGTCGGCCGGGCGCAGGTGCCAGGCGCGGGAGTCGATCTCCAGGGCCACGCAGGCGTGCGGCCAGTAGGCGTCGGGCACGGCGAGGAAACGGCCGTCCAGGAAGAGCACCGGGTTCCACAGCGGTTCGGGCAGGCCCGCGTGCGCCAGCAGTTCGCGGGCCTCGCCCACCGAGCGCACCCCGGCGGTCAGGTCCTCCACCACCCGGGCCACCTGCGGCAGCCCGAGCGCGCCCGGCCGGGCCAGCAACTGGTCCAGCAGCTCGCCGAGTTCGCAGTGCCGCCGCTGGACGGCCTCCGCGCACAGCGCCCGGAACCGGCGCTGCCCGGTCTCCTTCGGCGCGAGGTCCGCCAGCGCCCGCGCGACCGTGGTGCTCCACAGTCCGTCGTCCCGTTCGAAGCCGCCCGGCATCGCCCCGCCGGCCCGGAAGATCCGGACGAACTCGCTGTCACAGACCCGCCGTTGGCGGGGGATCAGGACGTCGACCGAGCCGAGGTCGGCCGGGTGCCCGGCGCTCGGCAGCCCGGCGTCGGCCAGCACCGCGAAGCCGGTCAGCAGCACCTCCCCGGCCCGCGGCTCGTTCCCCTTGGGTGTCGCGTAGGCCAGGGCGGCCCGCAGCCGCTGATGGTTCGTCAATCGTCCGTTCTGCAGGCAGATCACCCGGGGCAGCACCTGCTGCCAGGGCCCGCCCGGCCGCAGCCGGTGGGCGATGGTGCCGGAGGGCACCCCGAGCCGGCGCAGCTGCGCCCGGGTGGCGATGTGCTGCTGGTCGGCGCCGAGCAGGGCGACCGGGTCGAGCGGGTTCGCGCGGGTCATGCCCGGGTGTTGCCCACCCGGATCGGAGGTATGCGAAACATCCCCCGTCGGTGGGGTCCCGGCAAACGTGTTGACGACCGGGCGGTCGAGCGGCTGAGCTGGTGCCCATATGACGACTCCACCCACCGGCCCGGCGCTCGACGCGCTCGACGGCCTCTCCGTCGGTGACGCCCTCGGCGCCCAGTTCTTCGTCCCCGGGACCGCCCGGACCCACCTCGCCGACCGCACCGACCCGCCCGGCCCCTGGCCGTGGACCGACGACACCGAGATGGCCTGCTCGGTGTACGCCGCCCACACCGAACGCGGCGCGATCGACACCTTCGACCTCACCCACCCTTCGCCCGCCGCCACGACTTCGACCGCGGCTACGGCCCGGCCGCCAACCGGATGCTGCGGTTGGTCCGCGAGGGCGGCGACGCCGCGCGGCTGGCCGCCGAACTCTTCGACGGCCAGGGCTCGTACGGCAACGGCGCCGCGATGCGGGTCGCCCCGCTGGGCGCCGCGTACGCCGATGACCCGTCCGCCGCGGTCCGCCCCGCCGCCGACACCGCGCTGATCACCCACACCCATCCGCAGGCGGTCGACGGCGCGATCGCGGTCGCGGTGGCGGCCGCGTACGCCGTGCGGGCCCGGACCGCGGCCATGACGCCGCACACCTTCCTGTCGGCGGTGGCCGCGCTCACCCCGCGCGGGGCGGTCCGCGACGGCCTGACCGAGGCGATCGGGCTGCTGGCCGAACCGGATCCGCTGGTCGCCGCCCGGGTGCTCGGCAACGGCAGCCGGACGTCCGCCGTCGACACCGTCCCGTACGCCCTGTGGTGCGCGGCCCGCCGGCTGTCCGACTACCGCTCCGCGGTCCTGGCGGCGATCGCGGCCGGCGGCGACATGGACACCGTGGCGGCGATCACCGGGGGAGTGGTCGCCGCCCACACCGGGAGCGGGGGCATCCCGGCCGCCTGGCTGGCCGCCCGGGACCGCTGCCCGACTGGCTGCCCCGGGCGCCGGGGCAGGTCCGGCCCGCCCCGCAGGAGCGGCAGGTCCGGCCCGCCCCGCAGGAGCGGCAGGGCTACCTGCGGCCCATGCTGCTGCCCCGCCCCTGCCCGGTGCCGGACGTGGTCTGGACGGAGGAGCAGTGGCGGCGCGCCCGGGCCGGGCTGTGCTCCGCGGTGATGGAGCACAGGTGGGAGTCCTACACCGCCGAGGGCGTGCTGCACCTGCACCGCAGCCGGACCGGCTTCGAGATCTGGAGCGTCCGGGTCGCCCCGGTCCGGGGCGGCGGCTGGCGGCCGGTGTCCGCGCTGGCCGAGGTGCATCCCGACCGGTACGAGGGAGCCCCCGACCCGGAGCGGCTCGCGGCCGTCCTCGACCTGGCCGTGCGGGGCTACGGCCGGCCGTAGCCCCCGGCGCCGCTCACGCCGTGATCATCAGCTGCCCGGCGCCGCCACCGCCCGGTCTAAGGCACTCCTGGTTGATCGCCGGATCCGGGGCGCTCGGCGAGGTGGCGGCGGCGATCCGCAGCTCGATGATGTCCCGGACGGCCGGCCACTCGTCGTCGAGGATCGAGTAGAACGCGGTCGACCGCACCACCCCGTCCAGCCCGCGCGAGTGGGCCCGGCGCACGCCCTCGCCCGTCGCGCCGAGCCGCTCGATCGCGGCCCGCGAGCGCAGGTTGCGGGCGTCCGCGCGCAGCGAGATCCGCTGCACGCCCCAGGTCTCGAAGGCGTGGCGCAGCATCAGCAGCTTGGCCTCGGTGTTGATGCCGGTGCCCTGGGCGCGCGGCGAGAGCCAGGTGTTGCCGATCTCGGCGGCGTCCGGGACGGCCGTGGCCGGATCGCCGAACGGCACGCCGGGCACCGGCGGCCACACCATCGGGCCCTGCCAGTAGTCCAGTTCCAGGAACCGGGTGGAGCCCACCACCCGGCCGTCGGCGACGTTCACCGTCGCGAACGGCAGCGACCGTCCTGCGGCCTGGTCGGCGAGGGCACGCGCGATGTAGTCGCGGGCCGCTTCCAGGCCGTGCGGGACGGGGGTGAAGGCGTAAGTCGTACGGTCCTCGGCGCCGGCCTCGGCGATGGCCTCGGCGTGGTGCGCGGCGAGTGGCTCCAGCCGCACGGTGCGGCCGGTGAGGATGACAGGTACGGGCACGGAACCTTCGGTCCTTCATCGGTCGGAGGGTGCCTCCCTCGCCGGGGTGCGGCTCGGGGTGCGCTGACTGGTTTCGCCCCGGCCCGTGACCATCCGCCGGGTAGCCGTGCGCGCCGGAGGATCCGGTCGGGCGGGGCGGGGGCGGCGGCCCGGAACGGGCGGCGCGGTGCCGGAACGGACACGGGTCCGCGGACCGGTCCGGCGGGAAGAGCGAGGGGACAGTGTGCGTCCGCGAAATGGCCGAAGAGGGAACGAGAGCGCGAAGGGAAGCAGGCGGCCAGGTGAAGGCAAGATGCGTCGTGGGTGGCTGGCCGAGCACCGGACCGGGACGTGGACGACGGCGTTACGGGACGACGTGACGACGACGCGACGATGCGAGGCAGCGAGAGGACGATACCCGCCAGAAGGCGGTGCGTCACTTCGCGGCGCGCGAATGGTCGCGCGGGCCGCTGCGGCGCCCTCCGGAACGGGCCTCCGCACGCCCGTGACCAGGCACTCTTCGGTCGGGTGCGATCATGGTCCGGAGCGGTCGGCCGCGGCCCCGGAGGAGTCGTCCGGCGTGGCGGGAATTCCGGCGGCGCCCGGCACGCTGGAGAGGACGAGAAGCCGGTCGGACGACGAGCAGAGAACGGGGTTGGGTGCGCGGTGCGTGACTTCCAGGCGCTGTACGAGCTGGATCAGCAGGGCGTGGCCGCGGTGGCCGACGCCGCGGCGCAGTTGCGCGACACCGGCGCCGGTCTGGTGCTGCTCCAGCACTTCGAGGGCTTCATGGACGCCGGCGAGGCCGGCGGCCAGGTGGTGGCCCACCTGCTGGAGACGGGATCGCCGCAGGTGGTGGCCCGTTTCGACCACGACCGGCTGGTCGACTACCGGGCCCGCCGCCCGGCGATGGTGTTCGACCACGACCACTGGACGTCCTACGACCCGCCGGAGATCCTGCTCCAGCTCGTCCGCGACGCCGCCGGCGCGCCGTTCCTGCTGCTCAGCGGGCCCGAGCCGGACGTCGAGTGGGAGCGCTTCGCGCGGGCCGTCCGCGCGCTGGTGGAGCGCTTCGAGGTCCGCCTCTCGATCGACTTCCACGGCATCCCGATGGGCGTGCCGCACACCCGCCCGGTCGGTCTGACGCCGCACGGCAACCGGCTCGACCTCGCGCCCGGGTACCCGCAGTGGTTCGAGCAGGCCCAGGTCCCGGGCAGCGCTCAGGCCCTGCTGGAGTACCGCTTGGCCGAGGCCGGGCACGACGTCCTGGGCTTCGCCGTGCACGTCCCGCACTACGTGGCCCGCTCGACCTACCCGGCCGCGGCCGTGCTGATCCTGGAGGCGGTGCAGTCCGCCACCGGCCTGGTGCTGCCCGGCACCCGGCTGCGCGAGCGGGTCGGCGAGGTCTACGCCGACATCGAGGAGCAGCTGACGCAGGGGGACGGCGAGTTGCGCTCGGCGATCCGCGGCATGGAGGGCCAGTACGACGCGGTTGCGGGCTCCGAGGAGCGCGAGAGCCTGCTGGCCGAGCCGGTGGACCTGCCGTCGGCCGACGAACTGGGCCGGCGCTTCGAGCAGTTCCTGGCCGAGCACGAGCGCGGCGCGGAGTAGCACGGCGGCAGCGGCGGCAGTACCGGACGGACCCGCCGGCGACCCGCCGACGGGTCCGTCCGGCGGGCGGCCGGATTCCGCCCGGGAGGATTTCGCCGAACCGGGAGTCATCGGCTCCGGTCGGTCGTTGGACTCGGCGGTGCCCGGGGGACGGGTTGCCGCAAGGAGCCGACCGTCGACTCTTCGCACCCCCGGGGGGATGCCATGCCGAGAACCGCACGCCCGACCGTCGCCCTGACGGCCGGGCTGGCCGCGCTGCTGTTGTCCGGATGCACCGGCGGAGGCGGCTCGGACGGCCAGGGGAAGGACTTCGCGGGCGCGGTGCCCGGCCGGGCGAAGGCCGGCGCGACCCCGTCGCCGACACCCACACCACCACCCACCGGCCCGTACGTCGCGCTCGGCGACTCGTACACCGCCGGCATCCAGCTCCCCCCGCAGACCGGCGAGCCGCGCGGCTGCTCCCGCTCGGGGGCCAACTACCCGTCCCTGGTGGCGAAGGGCCTCGGGGTGGCCTCCGGGCAGTTCCGTGACGTCAGCTGCAGCGGCGCCACCACCGGGGACCTCACCGGCGCGCAGAACACCGGCAACGGCAGCAACCCGGCCCAGCTGGACGCGCTGAGCGCGGACACCCGGCTGGTCACCCTCGGGATCGGCGGCAACGACGCCGGTTTCATGGAGGTCGTGATCGAGTGCGCCAAGGACAATCTGATGGACGCGGTGAAGGGCGCGATCAAGCAGACCCGCGCCGCCTCGCCCTGCCGTGACCACTACTCCACCGGCGACGGCACCGACGGGGTCCAGCACAAGGTGGACGCGGCGGGCGACCGGCTCGGCCGGGTCCTCCAGGACATCAAGCGGCGCTCCCCGCAGGCCCGGGTGTACGTGATCGGGTACCCGACGCTGTTCCCGGCCGATCCGTCGAGCTGCCTGCCGGTGCTCGGCACCACCGTGGCCGCCCCCGACCTGGGCTTCCTCGCGGAGAAGGAGAAACAGCTCAACGCGATGCTCAGGACGCACGCGGAGGCCGCCGGCGCGGTGTTCGTGGACACGGCCGGGCCCTCGGCCGGGCACGACATGTGCGCGGGGGAGGACCAGCGCTGGGTCGAGCCGCCGGTCCCGGCGCGCGGTCTGGCACCGATCCACCCCAACGCCAAGGGGCAGGAAGCGGTGTCCGGAGTCGTCCTCAAGGCGCTCCGGGGCTGACCCGTACGTCCGCCGGCCGGCCCGCGCGCCGGTCGGCCCGTACACCCGCCGGCCGGCCCGCACGCCCGGCAGCGGCCCCGCGCGGCCCGGGGCGGGGGCGCGCGGAGCCGTGCCGTTCGGGTGAGGAGGGATCGCCGGGGGCGGGCACCCGCACGCCGCGCACCGTTCACGCCCCGGCCCGCGCCCCTTCGCGCGCGGCACACCCCGGGTGTCGGGGGCGCGGCGTACGGTGAGTGGCATATGGATGACACCGCGCACCGCCTCGCCGCCCCGATCCCGTACGACCACACCGCCGAGGCCCGCTGGGTCCCCGAGCCCGACAAACGCCCGGGCCGTACGGCGTTCCAGCGCGACCGGGCCCGGGTGCTGCACTCGGCGGCGCTGCGCCGACTGGCCGGCACCACCCAGGTGGTCGCCCCGATGCGCAGCGACTTCCCGCGCACCCGGCTCACCCACTCCCTCGAATGCGCCCAGGTCGGGCGGGAGTTGGGCGCGGCCCTGGGCTGCGACCCGGATCTGGTGGAGACCGCCTGCCTGGCCCACGACATCGGCCACCCGCCCTTCGGGCACACCGGCGAGGAGGCCCTCGACCAGGCCGCCGAGGAGTGCGGCGGCTTCGAGGGCAACGCCCAGTCCCTGCGCATCCTGACCAGGCTCGAACCCAAGCGCTTCGCCCCCGAGGAGGAGCCGTCGACCCGGCTCGCCCCCTGGCCCGGCCGCAGCGTCGGCCTCAACCTGACCCGCGCCGCGCTCGACGCCGCCACCAAGTACCCGTGGACCAGGGGCGCCCACCCCACCGACCCGGCCTCGACCAAGTACGGCGTCTACGCCGACGACCTGCCGGTCTTCCGCTGGCTGCGGGCCGGCTCCCCGGCCGGGCGCAAGTGCTTCGAGGCCACCGTGATGGACTGGTCCGACGACGTGGCGTACTCCACCCACGACGTCGAGGACGGTCTGCAGGCCGGCCACATCGACCCGGCCGCGCTGCGCGCCCCGAGCGAGCGCGCCGAGCTCTTCAAGGTCGCCGAGCGCTACGCCCCCGACGCCGAACCGGAGGAACTGGCCGCCGCCCTGGACCGGCTGCTCGCCCAGGAGTGGTGGCCCCGCTCGTACGACGGCACCGCGCGCGACCGGGCCGGGCTCAAGGACCTCACCAGCCAGTTGATCGGCCGCTTCTGCCTGGCCGCCGAGCAGGCCACCCGCGCCCGCTACGGCCCCGGCCGGCTCACCCGCCACGGCGCCGACCTGGTGGTGCCGCGGGACGTCCGGCTGGAGTGCGCGGTGCTCAAGGCGGTCGCCGTCCGCTTCGTCATGCAGCGGGACGAGCAGGCCCAGCTGCGGGCCCGCCAGCGGATCGTGATCGCCGAGCTGGCGGACGTGCTCACCCGGCGCGCCCCGGAGGGCCTGGACCCGGTGTTCGCCGCCATGTACCGCGAAGCGGAGGACGATCGCGCCGCCCTGCGCACGGTGATCGACCAGATCGCCACCCTGACCGACGCCTCGGCGCTGGCCCTGCACGCCAAGCTGGTCGGCGCCGCCGGGGCGTGAGGGCAGCGAGGGCGGGGAGGGCGGCGTTGCCGAGCGGCGCCCGGAGGCGGCGGTCCCGTCTCCCTCCGGGCGGAGCCGGAAAGCCGGGCCGCCCCAGTAGACTTCCGGGGTGGCCGGGCGGATCAGGGACGAAGACGTACAGGCGGTGCGCAGCGCACTGCCGATCGACGCGGTGGTCGGCGACTACGTACAGCTGACCAACGGTGGCGGCGGCGAGTACAAGGGCGTCTGCCCCTTCCACGACGAGAAGTCCGCCTCGTTCTACGTGAACCCCGCCAAGGGCGTCTTCCACTGCTTCGGCTGCCAGGAGAACGGCGACACCATCGCCTTCCTGATGAAGATCGAGCACTTCACCTTCGCCGAGGCCGTCGAGCGGATGGCCGCCCAGGCCGGCATCACCCTGCGCTACGAGGAGGGCGGCTACAGCCCCCGCCACCAGCAGGGCGAGCGCACCCGGCTGGTCGAGGCGCACAAGGTGGCCGCCGGCTACTACCAGGAGCAGCTGGCCTCGGCGGAGGCGGAGATCGGCCGCCGCTTCCTGGCCGAGCGCGGCTTCGACGAGGAGGCGGCCAAGGTCTTCGGCGTCGGCTACGCGCCGGCCGGCTGGGAGCACCTGGTCCGCTACCTGCGCGGCAAGGGCTTCACCGACAAGGAGATCCTGCTCGGCGGCCTGGCCTCGCAGGGCCAGCGCGGCGGCCTGATCGACCGCTTCCGGGGCCGGCTGGTCTGGCCGATCCGGGACATCGCCGGCGAGGTGGTCGGCTTCGGCGCCCGCCGCCTGCGCGAGGACGACAACGGCCCCAAGTACCTCAACACCCCCGAGACGCCGATCTACAAGAAGTCCCACGTGCTGTACGGCATCGACCTGGCGAAGAAGGAGATCGCCAAGTCGGGCCGCGCGGTGGTGGTCGAGGGCTACACCGACGTGATGGCCTGCCACCTGGCCGGGGTCACCTCGGCGGTGGCCACCTGCGGCACCGCCTTCGCCGAGGACCACATCAAGATCATCCGCCGGCTGCTCATGGACACCTCGCAGTACCGGGGCGAGACGGTCTTCACCTTCGACGGCGACGCGGCCGGCCAGAAGGCCGCGCTGCGCGCCTTCGAGGACGACCAGAAGTTCGCCGCCAAGACCTCCATCGCGGTCAGCCCGGGCGGCATGGACCCGTGCGATCTGCGCCTGGCCCAGGGCGACGAGGCCGTCAAGCAGCTGATCGACAACCCGGTCCCGCTGTTCGAGTTCGCGCTGACCTCGGTGGTGGCCCGGCACCGGGTGGACACCCCGGAGGGGCGCTCGGCGGCGCTGGAGGAGGCGGCCCCGATCGTCGCCAAGATCAAGGACCGCTCGATCCAGCACGAGTACGCCGTCCGGCTGGCCGGCATGCTCGGCATCCTGGACGAGCCCTTCGTCGTCCGCCGGGTCTCCCAGCTGGCCCGCTGGGACCGCGAGCGCCAGCAGAACCCGCGCGGCGCGGCGCAGCGCCGCCCCGAGCCGCCGCAGCCGGCGCGCCCCGCGCAGCCCGCCTTCCGGCTCAACCCGCGCGACCCGGCCCAGTTCGTCGAGCGCGAGCTGCTCAAGCTGGCGCTGCAGCACCCCGACCTGGTCAGCCCGGCCTTCGACCACTACGGCGAGGACGAGTTCCCGACCCCGCCGTACACCGCCGTCCGGCAGGCCATCGCCAAGGCCGGCGGCGCCGCGTACGGGGCGACCCTGCCGGACTTCACCAGCGCGGTGCGCGAGGCCTCCCCGGACGACCGGGTGCGCTCGCTGGTCACCGAGCTGACCGTCGAGCCGGTGCGCTCGCGCCGCAAGGTGGACGCGATCTACGCGGGGGAGTTCCTGGTCAAGCTGCGCCTGCTGGCCGTCGACCGCCGGATCACCGAGGTCCGCGGCTACCTGCAGCGGCTCGGCCACCGGGCCGACGCCGAGCAGCTGCACGCGGTGCAGACCGAGCTGTGGCAGCTCCAGCAGTACGGCGACCAGCTGAAGAGCCGGGGCGCGGCGGCCCTCTGACGTCCGTCGGCGATCTCCGGCGGACTCCGGCGTCCGCTGCGCAGAAAGTCGGCGCACGAGTCTCGGCCACGGAGCGTGGCGTACCGCACACTGGAGGGCGTCCCACCTCCGAACAGCGCGGGTCCGCCAGAGTCGCGCCCGCCCCGAGGGGATGCCCGTGGAGCAAGGCCTCGTCGCAGCGACCACCACCAGTACGAGAGCGAACCCCGCCGGTCCGGCGGGGGAACAGGAGACGGACCACGGCCGGGCCGGGGCGCCGCCCCCGGGCGGAGCGCGGGTCCCCGCCCAGGGCCGGCCGGAGGGCCATCCGGACGGCCCGGACGGCCCGGACGGCCCGGACGAACCGGACAGCCTGGACGACCGGGACGACCCGTCGGGCCCGTGCCCCGGACCGGACGCGGATGCCGGGGGCGGTACGGGTTCCGGGAGCGATCCCGACGCCGACACCGACGCCGACGACACAGGCACCGACACCCACTTCGACCCGGCGGACGAGCGTCGCGCGCCGGCCGAGATCGGCGGACCGGCCGCCGACCTGCTGCGCCAGTACCTGCGCGAGATCGGCCGGATCCGCCTGCTCACCGCCGCCGAGGAGGTCGAGCTGGCCCGCCGCGTCGAGGCCGGCCTGTTCGCCGAGGAGCGGCTGAACGGCCACCCGCCGCCGCCCGACCCGCTGGCCGGCGAGCTGCACACCCTGGTGGTGCGGGGCCGGATCGCCAAACGCCGGCTGATCGAGGCCAACCTGCGCCTCGTGGTCTCCGTCGCCAAGCGCTACGTCGGCCGCGGACTGACCCTGCTGGACCTGGTCCAGGAGGGCAACCTGGGCCTGATCCGGGCGGTGGAGAAGTTCGACTACGCCCGCGGCTACAAGTTCTCCACCTACGCGACCTGGTGGATCCGCCAGTCGATGAGCCGGGCGCTGGCCGACCAGGCCCGGACGATCCGGGTGCCGGTCCACGTGGTCGAGCTGATCAACCGGGTGGTCCGGGTCCAGCGCGGGCTGCTGCAGGAGCGCGGGCTGGAACCGACCGCGGCCGAGATCGCCGCCGTCCTGGAACTGACCGGGGAACGCGTGCGGGAGCTGCTCCGGCTGGCCCAGGAGCCGATCTCGCTGCACACCCCGATCGGCGGGGAGGACGACGTCGCGCTCGGCGACCTGATCGAGGACGCCGACGCCGCCTCGCCCGCCGAGTCCGCGACCTTCCTGCTGCTGCGCCGGCACCTCGACGCGGTGCTGGCCACCCTGGGCGAGCGGGAGCGCCAGGTCGTCCAGCTCCGCTACGGGCTGGACGACGGACGCCCGCGCACGCTGGAGGAGATCGGCGCGGTGTTCGGCGTGACGCGGGAGCGGATCCGACAGATCGAGTCGAAGACGCTGGTCAAGCTCCGCGACCACGCCTTCTCCGAGCAGCTGCGCGGCTACCTCGACTAGGACGGCGTCGGCGCCTCGGCCCCGGGTGCGGACGCAGCCGCCGGAGTCGCGGTCGTCGCAGCCGTCGGGGTCGCGGTCGCCGGTCCGGTGTCGGTCGGCTCCGGTGTCGCCGGGGCCGTCGCCGCACCCGCGCCGGTGCCCGGCGGCGGCGAGGCGGGGCCGATCGGGATCGGGGTCGAGTCCACCACGGCGGCCAGGTCGAAGACCTCGGCGGTGCAGAGGTCCCCGGCCGGCTGGTGACCGCAGAGGTGGAAGCCGATCGTCGGGTCCGCCGCGTTGAGCATGTTCGAGTAGTTGTCGTAGCCGTAGTGGATGAGGCCCTGCTCGCTGTCGCCGGTGCTGTCGATGATCGTCGCGAAGTCGCCCGGCTCGCCCTCGGTGATCGCCGCCCAGGCGGCCTGGCACTTCTGGCTGTACCGGAGGTAGATGACCACCTTGCCGATGACGTCGGTGTGCAGGGTCCGCGCGTCCCGGCCGCAGCCGGTGCTCTTGGGGTCCTTGTGGTCGCAGCCGATGGCCTGGCAGGTCGGGGTGGCGGGGACGGGCTTGGCGGTGGTGCCGGTGGCAGCCGGGGAGGCCGTCGGGGAGGTGGTCGGAACCGGCTCGGCGACCGCCGCCGGCCGGCCGTCGTGCCGGGCGGCGCGCAGACCGACCAGCACCAGCAGGGCCGCCAGCAGCGTGGCGCCGGAGACCAGCGCCGCCGGCCGCCGCCACCAGGGGACGGGCGCGGGCTCCGGCGTCCGGCCGGTCACCAGTGCCGCCTCCGGGTCCGCGTCGGACGGCTGGTCCGGGGAGCCCCCGTCGCCGGTCGGTCCCCCGGCCGAGGAAGCGTCGGCCGAGGAAGCGTCGGGGGCCGCGGGCGACGGCTCCGTGGACGACGGCTCCGCCGCCGGGGACTCCCGCACCGACGACCCGGTCGGTTCCCCCGGTGCCGCCAGTGCCCGCTCCCACAGCGCCCGCAGCGCGGCCCCGTCGCAGTCCACCGCCCGGATCAGCGCCTCCAGCGCCTGTTCGGTGACGATCCGTTTGCCGTTCAGCCAGCGCTCCCAGGAGGCCCGGCTGTAGTGCGTGCGCGCGGCCAGCTCGGACAGCGAGAGCCCGGCGGCGTCCTTGATGGCCCGGAGCTCCTCGGCCAGGTGTCTGGCGGGCTCGGGCAGCTCCTCGGGCAGGTTCTTCCAGGCGGAACCCATGCGGCCTTCCAAAGGTCGGGGCGGAGCGGGGACGGGGACGGCGGAACGGGCTCCGGCCCGGCCGTTCGGATGTCTCCGCGTCTCCAACCTCATCGGCCTGGCGTCTCAAACCCCAGGTCATGGCGCTGAGACGGACGGAAGTGTCTCACAAGCCCGGGTGACGCTCGAACAAACACCGGGACGTCGGGCAGAGTTCTCTGGTCGGCGCGGTCAGCCGGCCGACGGTTTCGTTCGGACACCGGACGGCCATGTGCCGTTCGTCCGAAAGTCGTCCCGGCTCCCCCACGGAACCGGGGCAGCCTCGCGGGGGGAGGCTGCCCCGGTTCGTCCGGGACATCCGGCGGGAGGGCGCTTCGTTGCGCCCTCCCGCCGTGACGTCTTTCCGCTGTGACGTCCTTCCGCCGTGACGTCCGTCAGTGGTGGAAGCCCGACCGGACCGGGACCCCCAACTCCTTGAGCGGGACGGGCTGGCGCCGCAGCTCCGGCAGCAGCCGGCTGAGGTCCGTCAGCAGCAGGTCGGCGAGGTCCCGGGAGAAGCCGTTGCGGCAGACCACCCGGAGCACCGCCAGGTCCTCCAGGTTCGCCGGGAAGCTGTACGCGGGCACCTGCCAGCCGCGCTCGCGCAGCCGCCGGGAGACGTCGAACACGTCGAACGGCACGTCGCCGTCGGTGGTGAAGGCGAAGACGGGCAGCTCGTCGCCGCGGGTCAGCAGCCGGAAGCCGTCCAGCTTCTCGATCTCCGCCGACAGGTAGGTGGCGACCTCGCGGCAGGCGCCCTGGACGGCCCGGAAGCCGTTCTGGCCGAGCCGGAGGAAGACGTAGTACTGCGCGATCACCTCGGCGCCGGGCCGGGAGAAGTTGAGCGCGAAGGTCGGCATCTCGCCGCCCAGGTAGTTGACCCGGAAGACCAGTTCCTCCGGCAGGGCCTCCTTGTCGCGCCAGAGCGCCCAGCCGACGCCCGGGTAGACCAGGCCGAACTTGTGCCCGGAGGTGTTGATCGAGGCGACCCTGGGCAGTCGGAAGTCCCACACCAGGTCCGGGTCCAGGAAGGGCGCCACCATGCCGCCGGAGGCGCCGTCCACGTGCACCGGGACGTCGATCCCGGTGCGCTGCTGGAACGCGTCCAGGGCCGCGCAGATCTCCGCGACGGGCTCGTACGAGCCGTCGAAGGTGGAACCGAGGATGCCGACCACGCCGATGGTGTCCTCGTCGCACAGCGCGACCGCCTGCTCGGCGTCGAGGTGGTAGCGCTCGCCGTCCATCGGCGCGGTACGTGCCTCGACCTCCCAGAAGGTGCAGAACTTCTCCCAGCACACCTGCACGTTGACGCCCATCACCAGGTTGGGCCGGGCCCCGGCCGCGTAGCGTTCGGCGTTGCGGCGCATCCAGCGGCGCTTGAGCGCCATGCCGGCCAGCATGCAGGCCTCGCTGGAGCCGGTGGTGGAGCAGCCGACCGCCCCGTCCGGGTCGGGGGCGTGCCAGAGGTCGGCGAGGATCGCCACGCAGCGCCGCTCCAGTTCGGCGGTCTGCGGGTACTCGTCCTTGTCGATCATGTTCTTGTCCAGGCACTCGGTCATCAGCCGGGTGGCCTGCACCTCCATCGAGGTGGTGACGAAGGTTGCCAGGTTGAGCCTGGCGTTGCCGTCCAGCATCAGTTCGTCGTGGATCAGCTGGTAGGCCGATTCGGCCGGGACGGGGCCTTCGGCGAGCCGGTGCAGCGGTGGCGCCAGCTCCATGGCACCCAGCGGGTCCGCGGTACCCACGAACGGATTGATGCTCAGCCGGCGGTCGCCGCCGGCCCCCTTGTGCAGCGCCATGGAACGTCCTTCGCCTCGGTGGCGGTGTCCCGTCCCACGCTGCCACCGGGGGCCGGGTGACGCATCTTCACCGGCCGCCGCCCGAGTGGCCCGGCCCTACCGGGGCGGCCCGGGTGGTCAGGCCGCCTCGGGGTGGATCTGGTCGCGGGCGGCCCGGTACTGCCGGCGCACCGCCGAACCGATCGCCAGGTCCTGCTCCCCGTCGGGCTCGACCGTCTCGGCGTCCGGCAGTTCCCACTCCGGCGGCTCCGGGGTGCCCGCCAGCGCCCAGGCGGCCTGCCGGGCGGCCCCGCGGGCGGCGTGCGCGCCCGGCGGCGGCACCACGACCGGGACGCCGAACAGCATCGGGGCGATGTGCCGGACGGCGGGCAGCCGCCCGGCCGTGCCGAGCAGGAACACCCGGTTCACCCCGACGCCCCGGGCGCGCAGCACGTCCAGCGCGTCCGCGATGTTGCACAGCATGCCCTCGACGGCGGCCCGGGCCAGGTGCTGAGGGGTCATCGCCCCGGCGCGCAGGCCGGTCAGGGTGCCGGCCGCGTGCGGCAGCGCGGGGGTGCGCTCGCCGTCCAGGTACGGCAGCAGCACCAGCCCGTACGCGCCGGGGGAGGAGTGCAGGGCGAGGTCGCTCAGGCCCTCCAGGTCCTGCCCGAGCAGCGCGGCGGTGGAGCGCAGCACCTGGGCGGCGTTGAGGGTGGCGACCATCGGCAGGTGGCGGCCGCTGGCGTCGGCGAAGGAGGAGACCAGGCCGGAGGGGTCGACGACGGCCTCCTCGTGCACGGCGAAGATCGTCCCGGCGCTGCCGAGCGAGACCACCGCGTCGCCCGGGCGCAGGCCCAGGCCCAGCGCGGCGGCCATGTTGTCGCCGGTGCCGGCCGAGATCAGCAGGCCCTCGGGGGTGTGCCCGGCGGGCTCGGCGGGGCCGAGGACGTCCGGCAGCCTGAGCCCGTGGCCGAGCGCCAGCTCGACCAGGTCCTGGCGGTACTCGCCGGTGATCGGCGACCAGTAGCCGGTGCCGGAGGCGTCGCCGCGGTCGGTGGTGCGGCGCTTGGGGTGGCCGAGCAGCTGCCAGACCAGCCAGTCGTGCGGCAGTAGCACCTCGGCGACCCGGCGGGCGTTGGCGGGCTCGAACTCGGCCAGCCAGCGCAGCTTGGCGATGGTGTACGTCGGGGCGGGCACGGCGCCGATCGCGGCGGTCCAGCCGGCCGGGCCGCCGAGGGCGTCCAGCAGTTTGGCGGCGGCGCCACTGGAGCGCGGGTCGTTCCACAGGATCGCCGGGCGGACCTGCACCCCGCCCGCGTCCAGGCCGATCATGCCGTGCTGCTGCGCGCTGACGCCGATCGCCCGGACGCTCTCCAGCAGGCCACCGGCCGCGGCGTCGCCGAGCGAGTGCAGCCAGACCTGCGGGTCGGCCTCGCCGGGGCGCAGGTCCTGGTCCTCGGGGACGGGGTGCGGAGCCTTGCCGGAGCGCAGGACGGCCCCGGTCTCCGAGTCGCACGCGACGATCCGGGTGCGGCTGGTCGAGCTTTCTATCCCCGCGACGATGGCCATGTCGAGATCATGCCTCAGCGCGGCCCGGGACGCGTCCGGGCCGGGGGAGCCGTTGCCGCTTCGCGACCCCGGGTTGGCGTGCCCTTTGCCCTCTGCCCGGGCGTCCGCTGCCCGGCCGCTCGCTGCTCGGTTGCCCGCTGCCTGGTTGCCCGCTGCTCGGGCGTCCTTACGCCCGGACCCCGCCCGCGGACTCCCCCGAGGGGGAGCCCGCGGGCGGGCCTCGTGCCTCACCGCCCGGTCACGGGCGGAAGGTGCCCCAGCCGTCGTCCTCGGCCCGGGCCCGGTTGAAGTACGGCACCCGGTCGGTGACGGCGGTCGGCAGCCGGTCGCCGACCCGGTCCGCGACCGCGCCCGCGGCCTTCCCGGCCACCGCCCCGGCCTGTTGCCGTGCCCGGTCGGCGGCGCCCTGCACCGTGGGGTTCTGGGCGATCTGCCGGGTGACCTTGGCGATCTGCTCGTAGCGCCGACGCCCGGCCCGCGAGCCCAGCACGTAGCCGGCCGCGAAACCCGCGGCCAACGACAGCTTCCACATGGTCGGATCCACCCTCTCCTGGCGGCCTTCTGCCGCATTGCCCTACCCGTCCGTCGGGACGGCGAACCGTCCGCGCCCCCAGCATCCCCGGGCGCGGCGGCGGGCGCGCGCCGGGCACGCCGGGCGGCAGCCCCGGGGCGACCGGGGAAAGCGATTGGCGGACCACCCCCCCGAGTGCGCTAATGTATGTCCCGCAGCGAGCGCCGCGGAGTCCGGGAAACCGGGGGCCGGGGCGGAAGCCGATCCCCCATAGCTCAATTGGCAGAGCAGCCGACTGTTAATCGGCAGGTTATTGGTTCGAGTCCAATTGGGGGAGCTCGGGACGAGGCCCCTTCCGGGTCACCTTCCCGTCCGTGGTACGGCAGTCGAGTACCGCGATCCCGCATAGCTCAATTGGCAGAGCAGCCGACTGTTAATCGGCAGGTTATTGGTTCGAGTCCAATTGCGGGAGCTGCGCCGGGTCCGCCCGGTGACTGCTCAGAGCGAAGGCCCCTCGGTCGACCGGGGGGCCTTCGTGTTGCCGTCGCACGGTGTCGCGCACGTCACGTCGTGCCGCGGCCCCGCACCGCCCGCACCACCCGGAATCAGGTGGTCGCCTTCCGGTACAGGTCGGTCACCCGCTGGTCGAAGGTGACGCTGTACGAGGTGTCCGGGGTGTCCCCGCCCTCCTGGTAGCCGCCGATCACGCCGACCACGCTGCCCTGGTCGGTGACCCACGGGCTGCCGCTGGTGCCGTCGGTGTAGCCGCCGCAGTCGAAGCGCTCCTGGGTGGCGCTCTGCGAGCGGGTCCGGACCGAGCAGGTGATCGGCTCGTCGCTCACGTTCGGGTAGCCGGTGACCGAGACCGGCAGCCCGAAGCCCTGCCCGGTGCCGAGCGGGTTCCCGCCGACCGCGTCCTCGATCTGCCGGCCGCCGACCGTGCCCACCGTGACGAACGCCACGTCGTACTCCGGGTCGTCCCCGGCCGCCCAGTGCGGGTCGACGGTGACCGACTGCACCGGCCAAGTCCCGTACGGGGTCGACCCGTTGCGGTAGCCCGGGGTGAACACCAGGCCCTCCAGCAGGCCGGTCCGGCGGCTCTGCACGCAGTGCGCCGCGGTCACCAGCAGGTTGTGCCGGGGGCTCTGCACGACGCTCGCGGTGCAGGCCCGGGGGCCCTGCGCAGTGCGGAGCGAGAGCGTGCCGATCCGGTCCCGGGCGGCGCTCTGCTGGGCGACCTCGGCGGTCGGCGCCCCGTCCTGCCCGCCGCACGCGGTGCCGGCGGTGAGCAGCAGGACGGCCAGCGCGGCCTTGCGGGCCGGGTGCGCGGGCCGTGCCGGGCGGGGGGCCATCGGGCTCCGTCTCGTTCCTCGGGGCGGGCACCGGGGTTGGTGCGTTCCGCCGTTCGTGAGGAAGATCTACCAGGCCGTGCCGGGCGGCGCCACTGCCGGGGGCCGGGCCCGGCCCCGGTCAACCGGTGGCGCGGTCGTACAGCGCCTGCACCCGGTCGCCGAAGTAGCTGCTGTACGAGGTGTCCGGGGTGTCGCCGCCCTCCTGGTAGCCGCCGATCACGCCGACCACGGTGCCGGTCCTGGTGTCCGGGTCGAAGTCGGTGACCCAGGGGCTTCCGCTGGTGCCGCCGGTGTAGTCGGGGCAGTCGATCCGCAGCTGGGTGGGGCTCTGCTCGGAGGTGGTGTTGGAGCAGGTGATCGGGACCTCGCTGGTGCCCGGGTAGCCGGTGACCTTCACCGGGATCCGGTAGCCGAGGTTGACGCCCAGTCGGTTGGCGCCGAGCACCTGCTGGACCTGCTGCCCGTTCTGGGCCTGGACGACCGCGAAGGCGACGTCCATGTCCGGGTCGGCGTGGTCCTTCCAGCCGTCGTCGACGGTGACCGCCAGCAGCGGCCAGACACCGCTGGGGGTGTCGCCGTCCCGGTAGCCGGGGACGAACACCAGGTCGCCGCGCTGGCCCAGCTTCGGGTCCCAGACGCAGTGGGCGGCGGTGACGATCAGGTTGAGCCCCGCGCTGTCGACCACGCTGGCGGTGCAGAAGTGGTCGCCGTCGGCGTTGCGGGTGAACACCGCGCCGACCAGGCCGTTGAGCACGGTGGGCTTGGCGGTGCGGGTGACCCCGGTGTGCCGGCCGACCGCGCCCTTGAACCGCTGCTTGTTCCAGCCGTGACTGCCCGCCGAGGCCGTCGCGGCCGGCGCCGAGGTGACCGTGGGCACGCCCCCGCCGGGCCCCGCCGAGGTCGTGCAGCCGGCCGCGGCCAGCACCGCGGCCAGCACCCCCGCCGCCGTCCCCGCCCTACGTGTCGTCATCCGCCCAGGCTGCCCCGGACGGACGCCGCGCCGCCACCCGGGCTGCGCCGCCCGGAGAGGCGCGCGCCGTCCCGTACCCAGGTGCGCCCCCGGCGCGCACCACGGGTGATCGACCGGCTATGCTGCCCGGGACGGCCTCGCTGGGGCCGTCTGCTGCTGCCGTGGCCGATGACCGGCGCGCGCGGCGAACCGGGGCGGTAGCTCAGCCGGTTAGAGCAGGGGACTCATAATCCCTTGGTCGTGGGTTCGAGTCCCACCCGCCCCACCTTCTCGATGCGTGACGGGTGTCGTACGACCGTCCGCGGGCGGGTGCCGAGCCGGAGCTCCGCCGCCCGTGACGACGCAGAGTCTAGGCCGCGGCCACCTCCTCTCCCTGTGTGGCGCGCCGGAATTCACCCGCCCGTGGGCATCGGCCCCGGCGTCCCCTGACGGCTCCCCGCCCCGCTTCCGCGCTGTCGACCCCTGGTGCGCTGCGCGCAAAAAGTGATATCACTTTGCCATCGGATGCGAACACTCGCCGAAGGAGTCGGTCCCATGGCCACACCGCGTTTCGCCGTCGAGGACGGGGCTGCCCCGGACCTGCCGGTCCCCAGGACCACCGAGCGGATCATCACCGGCGCCGCCGGGTTGCCGGTGCTGTTCGGCGCACTGTTCGGCCTGGTCGCGGGGATCGCGTCGGTCATCGCCGGAGGGGTCGGACTGGCGAACGGGCAGCAGGGGGCGGGCGCCGCGCTGGTGGTCGCCGGGCCGGTGCTGGTGGTGACCTCGCTGGTGCTGCTCTGCGGGCTGACGGTGGTCTCGCCCGGTCAGGCCCGGGTGGTCCAGCTGCTCGGGCGCTACCGGGGCACCGTCCGGGCCGAGGGCCTGACCTGGCTGAACCCGTTCACCAGCCGTCGGCAGATCTCGCTGCGGATCCGCAACCACGAGACCGAGACCACCAAGGTCAACGACGCGGACGGCAACCCGATCGAGATCGCCGCCGTGGTGGTCTGGCAGGTCGAGGACACCGCGATGGCGGTGTTCGAGGTGGACGACTACACCGACTTCGTCGCCATCCAGACCGAGACGGCCGTGCGGCACATCGCCACCAGCTACCCGTACGACGCCCACCACGAGGACCAGTTGTCGCTGCGCGACGGCGCGGAGGAGATCGCCCGCAAGCTCTCCGCGGAGATCGCGGCGCGGGTCGCCGCGGCCGGCGTGCGGGTCGTGGAGTCCCGGATCACCCGGCTCGCGTACGCGCCGGAGGTCGCCCAGGTGATGCTGCAGCGTCAGCAGGCCGGGGCCGTGGTGGCGGCGCGCAGGCTGATCGTCGAGGGCGCCGTCGGTATGGTCGAGGAGGCGCTGGACCGGCTCGCCGAGCGTGACGTGGTGGAGTTGGACGAGGAGCGCAAGGCCGCCATGGTGAGCAACCTCCTGGTGGTGCTCTGCGGCGACCGCGGCACCCAGCCCGTCGTGAACACGGGCTCCCTCTACCAGTAAAGGCGCGGCAGTGGCGACGGAACGGAAGAAGATCCTGTTGCGACTGGACCCTTCAGTTCACGACGCGCTCGCCAGGTGGGCAGCGGACGACCTGCGCAGCACCAACGCGCAGATCGAGTTCCTGCTCCGCCGCGCCCTCACGGACGCGGGCCGGATGCCCAGCGGTGCGAACCGGCTTCCCCGCCGCGGACGCCCGCCCAAGGAGAGCCCGGAGGACGGCGGTTCGGCGGAGAGCTGACCGGCGGCCGGGCGCGCGAAGACCTTTCGGAGACCGACATGGACCTGCCCGTCACCCTCCCCGAGAAGCTGTACCTGCTGGCCTACCACCCCGAGCGCGAGCGGCTCACCGCCACCGACCGGCTCGACCTGGTGATGCGGGCGGCGGCGCTCGCCGAACTCCTGCGGCGCGGACTGATCCGCGAGGACGGCCAGGGCCCGGCCGCCGTCGACGGCGGGCCGGCGGAGGGCCTCGACCCGCTCACCGCCGCGCTGCTGGAGCAGATCCGGCAGGAGCGGCGGCGCAGCTGGCAGAGCTGGGTCGGCCGGAACCGGGGCCCGACGTCCCGCGCCGCGCGCGTGGTCCGGGACGGCCTGGCGGCGGCCGGCCGGATCCGGGTCGAGCAGCGCCGGGCGTTCGGACTGTTCCCGTACTCCCGGGTGACCCTGCCGGACTCCCGGCTGCGCAAGTCGCTCGTGGCGTCGGTCGGTTCGGCGCTGAAGGGGCCGTTCAGCCGGGTCGACCCGGCGGACGCCGCCCTGGTCGCGCTGGCCGACGCGGCCCAGCTGGGCTCGGCCCTGACCTGGAGCCGGCGGCGCGAGTTCCGGGCCCGGATCGGCAAGCTCGCTCCCGCCGCCGGCCCCGTCCCGCGCGCCCTGCGCCGGGCCGTCAACGCCGGCCGCGCGGACGGTGCGGCGGCGGGGGGCTGACCCACCCGCTCGCACCGACGTCCCCTGTCGTGGGCCCGGCCGCCGCCACGGTGGCCGGGCTCCCGCCGTTCGGAGCCCGTAAGCTGGCCGGGTGCTCGAACCCGCCCTGCTGCCGACCCCGCTGGTGGACTGCACCGACGAGGTGTTCGCCCGGGCCGGGGTGGAGCTGCGGCTCAAGCGGGACGACCTGCTGCACCCGGGCGTGCCCGGCAACAAGTGGCGCAAGCTCGCGCCCAACCTGGCCGCCGCCGTGGAGCGGGGCCACACCCGGCTGCTGACCTTCGGCGGCGCCTACTCGACCCACCTGCGGGCCGTCGCGGTCGCCGCGGGGGCGCTCGGGCTGGAGAGCGTCGGGCTGGTCCGCGGCGAGGAGTTGGCGGACCGGCCGCGCAACTGGTCGCTGCGGGCCGCCGAGGCGGCCGGGATGCGACTGGAGTTCCTGACCCGGACCGCGTACCGGGAGGCCACCGGCCGTGCCGGCGGCGGGAGTTCCGCGGGCGCGGCCCGTACGGGCGGGGGCTGCACGGACCCGGGCGAGGGTGCCGACGAGGGCCGTACGGCCGAGGGCGCCGCGGCGGACCCGCAGCGGCGCTGGGGCCCCTGCCTGGTGCTCCCGGAGGGCGGCTCCAACGCCCTGGCCGCCGTCGGCGCGGCCGCGATCCCGGCCGAACTGCCCGATCTGGGCGGGCGCGACGTGGTCTGCTGCCCGGTCGGCACCGGCGGCACCCTGGCCGGTGTCGCCGCGGGACTGCCGCCGGGGGCGCGGGCGCTCGGCGTGGCCGTGCTGCGCGGCGGCGGGGGCTACCTGGAGGCGGAGGTCGCCCGGCTCCACCGGGCCGCCTACGGCCGCGAGTTCGACAACTGGTCGATCGACCACGCGCACCACGGCGGCGGCTACGGCAAGGTCCCGGCGGACCTGGCGGCCTTCGCCGAGCGGTTCGAGCGCCGTCACGGCATCCCGCTGGAGCGGCGCTACGTCGCCAAGCTGCTCGCCGCGCTCGCCGACCTGGCCGGGGCGGGCGCCTTCCCGCGCGGCACCCGCCTCACCGCCGTGGTCACCGGGCTGCCGGACCCTGCGTAGCCGGACCCTGCGCAGCCGGGCCCCGGTCGGTCACCCGAAGGTCAGGTTGGCGCACGGGTCGGTGTCGGCGTTGCGGGTGTTCTCCGCTATGCCGGTGGGGATACCTCCGGCCGGCGTGGCACCGGCCGTGCTGCCGGGCGCGGCACCGGACGGAGCGGCACCGGCCGTGGCACCGGCCGTGCCGCCGGACCCGTCGCCGGGCGCCGGGCTCGGCGAGGACGCCGAGTCGATCCGGGTGCCCGTGGGCCGGTAGTCGGCGCCGAGGGTGACGGTGACCGCCCCCGAGCCCGGCTCCTCGACCGCCTTGGCGCCGGGGAACAGCGCCACCACCTGGTCGGCGCCGGCCTTCAGCGCGGGGTCGTATGCGACCCGGGTGACCTGGTGGCCCGGCTCGTTGGCGCCGAGCGTGACGTTCAGGAAGCCCCGCCCCTTGAGCGTCTCGCCGCCGGAGCCCGCCAGGCCGGGGGTGCCGACGCCGTTGACCACAGTGATCGGCACCGCGGCCTGCTCGGGGGTGAGCGGCGCGCCGGTGCCCGGGGTCGCGGCGGGGGAGGAGGTCACCTGGCCCGTCCCGGCGGTGCTCTGCCCGTCCAGGGTGCGGTCCTCGCGCAGCAGCTTCCAGAGGGTGTCGGCGTCCGGCTGGACCAGCCGCACCCGATCGCCGGCGAAGCGCCAGGGCGCGGTGACGAAGGTGACGTCGGAGAGCTTGATGTCCTGCACCGAGCGGGCGAAGTCGACCAGCTTCATCGCGGTGCCCAGCCCCTCGTCGACGGTGAGCGACCTGGTGGCCGCGTCCGCCAGCGGCAGCAGGGTGGGCAGCGAGAACCCCTGGCCCTGGACCTTCTTGATCATCGAGGAGAGGAAGGCCTGCTGACGCTTCATCCGGCCTATGTCGGAGTTGTCGCCGATGCCGTGGCGTGCTCTCAGGTAGTCCACCGCCGACTGCCCGGAGAGCTTCTGCAGGCCCTTCTTCAGGTGGATGCCGTACTGGTTGACGTCGTTGGGCACGCAGGCCTCCACGCCGCCCACGGCGTCGGCCATCGCGGCCGCGCCCTTGAAGTCGACCACGACGGTGTGGTCGATCCGCAGCCCGGTGAGCTTCTCCACGGTGTTCTGGGTGCAGGCCGGGTTGCCCTTGGCGGCGTCGCCCACGGAGAAGGCGGAGTTGAACATCTGGTCGTTCCTGGGCGCCGTCCAGGTGCCGTTCGGCAGCTTGCAGGACGGGATGGTGACCAGGGTGTCGCGGGGGATGGAGACGCCGACGGCGTGCCGGTGGTCGGCGTAGACGTGCAGCACGATCGCGGTGTCCGAGTGGCCGACGCCCTCGTCGCCGCCGCCCAGCGCGTTGTTGCCGTCGTCGCGGGTGTCCGAGCCGAGCAGCAGCACGTTGACCGGCACGGAGGCGCCCGGGCTGACCGGGACGGGGGCGGGCGGGCGCTCGGTGGCCACGCCGCCCGCGTCGAAGGTGGTGATGTTGTTGTCCAGCCGGTGGTAGAACCAGGCTCCCGCGCCCACCACCGACAGCACCAGAACGGCGGCCAGGCCGATGGCGGT
Source organism: Kitasatospora sp. NPDC086791 (assembly GCF_040685975.1). NCBI lineage: Bacteria > Bacillati > Actinomycetota > Actinomycetes > Kitasatosporales > Streptomycetaceae > Kitasatospora > Kitasatospora sp. NPDC086791. The sequence continues at coordinate 84,969 of NZ_JBFBOC010000006.1, forward strand.
GCGCAGGTAGCGGCGCCGGCGCGTGCTGCTGCTCATCCTCCGTGCCCCCCGTCTTCAGGTTTCTCGCGTTCGATGATTCGAACGTTAGACGTTTCGGGGGGCGGTTCGGTTACCCCCTACGGGTGAACGGATGACCCGTCCGCCCTGTGATGCTGGTCACGCGCCGGGGCCGGCGGCGCCCGCGAGCATCCGCCGGAGCAGGTCGCGCAGGACGGTCCGCTCGTCCGGGCCGAGCGCGGCCAGCGGCTCGCGGGCGAAGTTCAGCGACTCGCGCAGCTCGGCGGAGGCGGCCGAGCCGGTGTCGGTGGCGGCGACCAGCTTGACCCGGCGGTCCTGCCGGTCGGCCTCGCGGGTGACGAAGCCGCGGGACTCCAGCCGGTCGACGATGCCGGTGATGTTGGAGGGCTCGCAGCTGAGCGTCTGGGCGATCTGGCGCATCGGCATCGGCCCGCGCCGAAGCAGTGCGAGCACCTTGGCCTGGGCGCCGGTGAGCGACCGGGCGGCGGCGGCCTCCTCGTACTCGCGGTGGAAGAGCGCGACCAGGTTGGCCATCAGGTCGACGACCTCGCGGGTGATCTCGTCGGGCTGCGGCGTGGCGTCCCGGGCCGGCTGAGTGTCCATGCGCCAGAGTCTACCTGAAAAGTTGACAAGGTGAACCTTTTATGTCCATCGTTACTTCAGTTTCTCAACCTTTCAGGTACCTGAACCGCAAGGAGCAGCACTCATGGCAGAACAGGCCGCCCCCGCCACCGCCCGTGAATGGCACCTCGCCGCCCGCCCGCAGGGCTGGCCGGTGCCGACCGACTTCGCCCTGGTGGAGGCCCCGGTCCGGACGCCCGGCCCGGGCGAGATCCTGGTCCGCAACGCCTACCTCTCGGTGGACCCGTACATGCGCGGCAGGATGAACGACGCCCCCTCGTACGTCCCGCCGTTCCGGCTCGGCGCGCCTATGGACGGCGGCGCGGTCGGCTACGTGGTGGCCTCCGGCGCCGAGGGCTTCGCCCCGGGCGACGCGGTGCTGCACGGCCTCGGCTGGCGCGAGTACGCGACCCTCGACGCCAAGCACGCGGTCAAGGTCGACCCGGCCGCCGCCCCGCTGTCCGCCTACCTCGGCGTGCTCGGCATGACCGGCCTGACCGCCTACGCCGGACTGCTCGCCGTCGGCGGCCTCAAGGAGGGCGACAAGGTCTTCGTCTCCGGCGCGGCCGGCGCGGTCGGCTCGATGGTCGGCCAGATCGCCAGGCTCAAGGGCGCCTCCCTGGTGGTCGGTTCGGCCGGCTCGGCGGAGAAGGTCGCCAAGCTGGTGGACGAGTACGGCTTCGACGCGGCCTTCGACTACAAGGACGGCCCGGTCGCCGAGCAGCTCGCGAAGGTCGCGCCGGAGGGCATCGACCTCTACTTCGACAACGTCGGCGGCGACCACCTGGAGGCCGCGATCGGCGCGCTGAACGTGCACGGCCGCGCGGTGCTCTGCGGCGCGATCGCCCAGTACAACGAGACCGCCGCGCCCGCCGCCCCGCGCAACCTCGCGCTCGCCATCGGCAAGCGGCTGCGCCTGGAGGGCATGCTGGTCGGCGACCACGCCGCGATGCGGCCGCAGTTCGTCGCCGACGTGGCCGGCTGGCTGGCCTCCGGCGAACTGCGCCACGAGGAGACCGTGGTGGACGGCTTCGAGCACACCGCCGAGGCCTTCCTCGACCTGCTGCGCGGCGCCAACACCGGCAAGATGCTGGTCCGCCTGGACGGCTGACGCCGGATCATGGACACCGACCGCCCCGCCGCCCGACCCGGGCGCGCGGGGCGGTTCGGTGTGGACGGTTCGCGGTCGGGCGCGGGGGATCCGGCCGCACTACCGCATTCCGGCCGGATCCGAAAGTGCGTCAGCCGTGGTGCGGGGCGGCGCGGTACGGTGGTTCCGCCAGGCGATGGGGCCGTTCGGGGGAGAGATCCGGCCGAGGGGTAGACCTCGTTGAGGATTCGACTAGCATTGAGCGAAAGCCTGTCCGTTTTGCTCAATTTAGTCGCTTAATGTCGGCTAACGTGGGTAACTGTGGATCAACTGCAGGCACGAGGCAGCTGGGGAAGGCGACCCTCGTCCACAGCCTGGAGGTCCCGGTGACGACACGTGGAGTTCTGTACATCCACTCCGCGCCCCGCGCGCTGTGCCCGCACGTCGAGTGGGCCGTCGCGGGGGTGCTCGGTGTGCGGGTGAGCCTGGACTGGATCCGCCAGCCGGCCGCACCCGGACATTGGCGTGCCGAGCTCTCCTGGCAGGGGGAGCCCGGTACGGCCTCGAAGCTCGCCTCCGCGCTGCGCGGCTGGCAGCTGATGCGGTACGAGGTGACCAGCGAGCCCTGCGCCACGGCGGAGGGCGAGCGCTACAGCAGCACGCCCACGCTCGGCATCTTCCACGCCGTCACGGGCATCCACGGCGACATCCTGATCCCCGAGGACCGGCTGCGCGCCGTCCTGCTGCGCGCCCGCAGTGAGGGGGCCGACCTGGAGGCCGAGATCGCCCGGCTGCTCGGCAAGCCCTGGGACGACGAGCTGGAGCCGTTCCGGTACGCGGGCGAGGGCGCGCCGGTGCGCTGGCTGCACCAGGTGGTCTGAGGCCGGAGGGCACGACGAAGGGGCCGGCGCTCACCGAGAGCGCCGGCCCCTTCGTCGTACGGGCCGTCCGGACGGCGGGCGTCAGCGGGTGCGGAAGGCCAGCACCACGTTGTGGCCGCCGAAGCCGAACGAGTTGTTCAGCGCCGCGATCCGGCCCTCGGGCAGCTTGCGGGCCTCGCCGCGCACGATGTCCGCGTCCACGTCGTCGTCCAGGTCGTCGACGTTGATGGTCGGCGGGGCGAGACGGTTGTACAGGGCCAGCACGGTCGCGACGGTCTCGACACCGCCGGCGCCGCCCAGCAGGTGACCGGTCATCGACTTGGTGGCCGAGATGGCGATGTGGTCGAGGTCGTCGCCGAGCTCCTTGCGGAGCGCCTTCAGCTCGGCGGTGTCGCCCTGCGGGGTCGAGGTGGCGTGCGCGTTGACGTGCACGATCTCGGCCTTGTCCAGCTCGTTGCGGTCGAACAGGTCGGCCAGCGCGCGGGCCACGCCGGCGCCGGTCGGCTCGGGCTGGGCGATGTGGTGGGCGTCCGAGGACAGGCCCTGGCCCACGGCCTCGCAGTAGATCCGGGCGCCACGCGCCTCGGCGTGCTCGACCGACTCCAGGACGACCACGCCGGCGCCCTCGCCCAGCACGAAGCCGTCACGGGCCTTGTCGTACGGGCGGGAGGCGTGCTCGGGGTCGTCGTTGTTCTTGGACATCGCCATCATGCTGGCGAACGCGGCGATCGGCAGCGGGTGGATCGCCGCCTCGGTGCCGCCGGCCACCACGACGTCGGCGCGGCCGGTGCGGATCATCTCGATCGCGTAGCCGATCGCCTCGGCGCCGGAGGCGCAGGCGGAGACGGGGGTGTGCACACCCGCGCGGGCGCCGACCTCCAGGCCGACGTTGGCCGCCGGGGAGTTGGGCATCAGCATCGGGACGGTGTGCGGGGAGACCTTCCGGGCACCCTTCTCCCGCAGCACGTCGTACTGGTCCAGGAGGGTGGTCACGCCGCCGATGCCGGAGGCGATGACGGTGCCGAGGCGCTCGGGGGCGAGCTTGGAGGACTCGTCGGTGGCGGGGGTCTGGTAGCCGGCGTCGGCCCAGGCCTCGCGGGCCGCGATCACGGCGAACTGGGCCGAGCGGTCCAGCTTGCGGGCCAGCGGGCGGGGCAGGATCTCGCCGGGCTCGACGGCGGTGCGCGCCGCGATCCGAACCGGCAGCTCCTCGGCCCACTCCTCGGTCAGGGCCGCCACTCCGGACTTACCGGCGACCAGGTTCTCCCAGGTGCCGGCGGCGTCGGCGCCCAGCGGCGTGAAGGCGCCGATACCCGTGACGACCACGGTGCGGTTTTCAGCGGTCACTGGTTTCTTCTTCTCTCACGTGTTGCGGGGGGTCGGCGGGAGCCGAGGATGGGCCCGGCCGGGCGCCCCGGTGGGGCGTCCCGGCCGGAGGGTCGGCCTGGCTCGGTGAGCCGGGCCGGTGGGCCGGCCGTCGGCGGCGTACGGGACGCCGGACGGAGCGGCCCAGTCGAACGGGTCGACGATCAGGCGTTGGCGAGGATGTAGTCCACGGCGTCGCCGACGGTCTTCAGGTTCTTGACCTCGTCGTCCGGGATCTTGACCTCGAAGCGCTCCTCGGCGGCCACGACGACCTCGACCATGGACAGCGAGTCGACGTCCAGGTCATCGGTGAAGGACTTGTCGAGCGCGACATCCTCGGTCGGGATACCGGCGATCTCGTTGACGATCTCGGCGAGACCTTCCAGGACCTCGTCCTTGGTAGCCATACTGGCTGCTCCTCTTCAGTGTTGAACATGTCCGGCCGGCGGCCGGACACAGGTTTGTGGGTCGGTGGGCGAAACGCGCCTAGGGGAGCGTAACGACTGCCGCGGCGTACACGAGACCCGCCCCGAAACCGATGATCAGCGCCAGGTCGCCGCTGTGGGCCTCGCCGGTCTCCAGCATGCGCTCCATCGCGAGCGGGATGGAGGCCGCGGAGGTGTTGCCGGTCTCCGCGATGTCGCGGGCGACCGGCACCGACTCCGGCAGCTTCAGCGCCTTGATCATGGCGTCGGTGATCCGCATGTTGGCCTGGTGCGGGATGAACGCGCCGAGCTGGTCGGCGGTCACCCCGGCGGCGTCCAGCGCCTGCTGGGCGACCTTGGCCATCTCCCAGACCGCCCAGCGGAAGACCGGCTGGCCGTCCATCCGCAGGAACGGCCACTTGGTCTCCTCGCCCGCGCCGTTGATCGCGTCGGGCTTGGCGAAGGCGGTGTCCCATGCCTCGGTCTGGGTGATCAGGTCGGCCTGCGAGCCGTCCGAGCCCCAGATCAGCTTGCCGATGCCGGGCGTGTCGGACGGACCGACGATCGCGGCGCCGGCGCCGTCGCCGAAGATGAAGGCGGTCGAGCGGTCCGACGTGTCGGTCAGGTCGCTGAGCCGCTCGACGCCGATCACCAGCACGTACTCGGCGTTGCCGGCGCGGATCAGGCCGTCGGCCAGGCCCAGGCCGTAGCCGAAGCCGGCGCAGGCGGCCGAGATGTCGAAGGCCGGGGCGGTGCCGCAGCCGAGCCGCTCGGCGATCTCGGTGGCGATCGCCGGGGTCTGCTTGAGGTGCGAGACGGTCGCGACGATCACGCCGCCGATCCGGTCGGGGGAGATCCCGGCCTGGGCGATGGCCTTGCCGGCGGCCTGGATCGACATCTCGGCCACGGACTCCTCCGGGCCGGCCCAGCGGCGCTCGGCGATCCCGCTGCGGGTGCGGATCCACTCGTCCGAGGAGTCGATCCACTCCAGGACCTCGGAGTTGGGGATCACCCGGACCGGACGGTAGCCGCCGACGCCGAGGATGCGCGAGTACTGCGCACCGCTCGCCGGGCGGATCTGGGGCTTGGTCATGCGGTGATCTCCTGCTCCTGGCCGCCGTGCTCCGCGACGAGCGCGCGGGCCTTGTCCAGGTCGGCGGGGGTCTTGAGGGCGAGCGTGGCCACACCCTTGAGGTTGCGCTTGAGCAGCCCGGTCAGGGTGCCCGCGGGGGACAGCTCGATCACGGCCGTCGCGCCCAGGCGCCCCAGGGTCTCCATGCAGAGGTCCCAGCGGACCGGATTGGAGACCTGCGACACCAGGCGGGCGAGCACCTCGGCGCCGGAGTCCACGACCGCGCCGTCCTTGTTGGAGACGTAACGGACCAGCGGGTCGGCCGCGGTCAGGGTCGGGGCCAGCTCGGCCAGCCGCTCGACGCCCGGCGCCATGTGCTCGGTGTGGAACGCGCCGGCGACCTTCAGGGCGACCAGCTTGGCGCCGGCCGGCGGGTCCGCCTTCAGCGCCTCCAGCTGGGCCAGCGTGCCGGCGGCGACGATCTGGCCGCCGCCGTTGTTGTTGGCCGCCGTCAGGCCGTGTTCGGCGAGCTTCGCCGCGACGACCTCGGCGTCGCCGCCGAGCACGGCGATCATGCCGGTCTCGGTGACGGCGGCGGCCGCGGCCATGGCCCGGCCGCGCTCGCGGACGAAGGCCAGCGCGTCGTGGGCGCTGAGCACCCCGGCGCCGGCGGCGGCGGTGATCTCACCGACGCTGTGGCCGGCGACGGCGCCGACCAGCTTGCGGGCGGCGTCCTCGTCCGGGAACAGCTCCCGGGCGGTCACCAGGCCGGCCGCGACCAGCAGCGGCTGGGCGACGGCGGTGTCCTTGATCTCATCGGCGGACGCTTCGGTGCCGGCCTGCACCAGGTCGAGCCCGGCGACCTCCGACCAGCCACGCAGGCGGTCGGCGACACCGTCGAGCTCCAGCCAGGGGCTGAGGAAACCGGGGGACTGGGCACCCTGTCCAGGGGCGACGATTACGAGCACGGTTCAACCCTCTCTCGCCAGGCGCCCAGGGGCGGGTAGGCGACGGTAACGAAGAAAACCATCCGGGATTGTATGGTCCCTACACCCCGGCTCAGTTGGGGTCCCCGGCTGCGGTCAGTCGGCCGAGGGCCAGTGCGATCCGCAGAGTGAACGCCGAACGTACGTCGGAGGGCGCGTACCCCGTGACGTCGGTCACACGTCGTAGCCGGTAGCGCACCGTGTTGGGGTGGACGAAGAGCATCCGGGCCGCACCCTCCAGCGAGGAGGCCTGTTCCAGGTAGACACTCAGCGTCTCCAGCAGCGCCGAGCCGGCCTCGTCCAGAGGTGTGTAGATCTCCTCCACCAACTGCTGGCGTGCGGCCTGGTCGCCGGCCAGCGCCCGTTCGGGCAGCAGGTCGTCCGCCAGCACCGGGCGGGGCGCGTCCGGCCAGGCGGCGCAGGCGCGCAGCCCGGCCGCGGCGGCGTGCGCCGAGCGGGTCGCCGAGAGCAGGTCGGGCACGGTCGGGCCGACCACCACCGGGCCCGGCGCGAACTGGCCGATCAGCGCCCGGGCGGCGTGCACCGGCTCCTTGTCGCCGCCGACCACGACCACCAGGCGCTTGCCCAGCACCCCGGTCAGCACGTTCAGCTTCGCGTAGCGGGCGGCCCGCCGGATCGCCTCCACCACCAGCTCGCTGTCGCCGTCCGGCGCGCTGCCCATCACCACCCGGACCTGGCTGGGCTGGCCCCAGCCGAGCGCCGCGGCGCGGGAGAGCACGCCCTCGTCGGCGTCGCCGGACAGCAGGGAGTTGACCACCAGCGCCTCCAGCCGGGCGTCCCAGGCGCCGCGCGCCTCGGCCGCCTGGGCGTACACCTGGGCGGTGGCGAAGGCGATCTCCCGGGCGTAGACCAGCACCGACTCGCGCATGTCCGACTCGTCGCCGGGGGCGGCCACCTCCTCGATGGCCTCCTCCATCACCTCGATCGTGGTGCGGATCAGCTCGACGGTCTGGCGCAGGGTGATCGCCCTGGTCAGCTCGCGCGGGGCGGTGCCGAAGACGTCGGTGGAGATCGCCTGGGCGGCGTCGGGGTGGCGGTACCACTCGGTGAAGGCGGCGATGCCGGCCTGGGCGACCAGGCCGATCCAGGACCGGTGCTCCGGCGGCATCCGCCGGTACCAGCCGAGCTGGTCGTCCATCCGCGAGATCGCGGCGGTGGCCAGCTTGCCCGAGGACTTCTCCAGCCGCTTGAGCGTGGCCGCCCGGCGCTCGGCGCGCTCGGCGGCGTTTCTGCGCTCCTGCGCCGTCAGGCGGGGCGCCGAGCGGCCGGGACGGTCGCGGCCGGGACGGGAAGCCGGACTCTTGCCGGTCGGTTCGGGCACGGGGCTGGGTTCGCTCTTGGAGTTCGCGGAAGCGGCTGGCACAAGGACAAGACTGCCTCACGCGGGTGACTGCTCGTGCACACCCCCCGGCGGAGCGGCGCGGTGGCGGGGGTCGTACGGCCGGGGCGCGGTGCGCGCCGGCGCCCGGGGCCGGGCCGTCGCGCGGGGGTACGGTGGGCGCGTGACCGACCCCGCTGACCGCCCCCGTGCCGACCTGCGCCGCACCGCCGAGCGCTACCGCTCCACCCCGGGCGTGGGCATCGAGACCCGCCACGCGTTCTCCTTCTCCGGCCACTACGACCCGAAGAACACCCACTTCGGCGCGCTGCTCGCGTGCAACGAGGAACTCCTCGCCCCCGGTGCCGGGTTCGAGGAGCACAAGCACCGGGACACCGAGATCCTCACCTGGGTGCTGGAGGGCGCGCTCGCCCACCGGGACTCCCACGGCCACGGCGGGGTGGTCCGCCCCGGGATGGTCCAGCACCTCAGCGCCGGCTCCGGCGTCACCCACACCGAGCGCAACGTCGGCGGCGCCACCGGCCCGGTCCGGTTCGTCCAGATGTGGCTCCAGCCGGACACGTTCGACGCGGCCCCGGCGTACGGGCTGCGCAGGGTGGAACCGGCGGACGGCGGGTTGACGCTGCTCGCCTCCGGCCTGGAGCGCGACGCCGGGACGGACGCCCTGCGGCTGCGCCGCAGCGACGCCGCGCTCTGGCTGGCGACCGCGGGCCCGTGGCAGCCGCTGCCCGAACTGCCCGCGGCCCCTTGGCGGTACGCGCACCTGACGGCCGGCTCGCTGGGCTACCGGACGGTCCCCGGGCCCAAGGGCGGCGGCCGCTCGATGGTCCCGGGCGACAGCGTGCGGATCACCGGCGAGGGCTTCGCCGACCCGGCGGCGGGGGAGACCGGCGCGGAGCTCCTGCTGTGGGAGATGCACTCGCCGGTCTCGTACGGCTAGGCGTCCGGCCCGCCGGACGCCCGGGCCGGGCCGGGGCGGGGCAGGCCGGGCTCAGGCGGCCGGTCAGCCCCGCAGTTCGGCCAGGACCGCGTCGGAGAAGGTCGGCCAGGCCTCGACCGCCCACGGGCCGAAGTCCCGGTCGGTGAGCGCGACACAGGCCGCGCCCGCCTGCGGGTCGACCCACAGGAAGGTGCCGGACTGGCCGAAGTGGCCGAAGGTGGCGGGGGAGTTGGCGGTGCCGGTCCAGTGCGGGCTCTTGCCGTCGCGGATCTCGAAGCCGAGGCCCCAGTCGTTCGGGCGGCGGTGGCCGTAGCCGGGCAGCACCCCGCTGGTGCCGGGGAAGGCGACCTCACGGGTGGCCCGCAGGACGGTCGACGGGTCCAGCAGCTTGGGCGACTGCAGCTCGGCGGCGAACCGGGCGAGGTCGGCGGCGGTGGACAGGCCGCCGGCGCCGGCCGGGGACTTGTGCGCCGTGTTGATCAGGGTGTCGGTCATGCCCAGCGGCTCGAACACCGCCTCGGCGACGTAGCGGGAGAACTCGATCCCGGCGGCCCCGGACAGCGTCCGCGCCAGCGCGTCGAACCCGGCGTTGGAGTAGAGCCGGCGGTTGCCGGGCTCGGCGAACACCCGGTCCTCGTCGAAGCCCAGGCCGGAGGTGTGCGCGAGCAGGTGGCGGACGGTGGCGCCGGGCGGACCGGCCGGGTCGTCCAGCTCGAACACGCCCTCCTCGATCGCGACCAGCGCCGCGTAGGACGTGAGCAGCTTGGTCACCGAGGCCAGCGGGAACAGGTGCTGCTGCGGCCCGTGCGTCCCCAGCACCGCGCCGTCCGCCCCCCGGACCACCGCCACCGCGGCGTGCGGCACCGGCCAGTTCTCGATCACGCGCAAGCTCTCCATGGGTCCCGACTGTAGCCGGGGCGGCGGCCGGGCGGCGGGGCGCCCTGTCGTCAACCGGGTGGTGGGGGCACCCGGCTGCCGGGCCGGACGGGCTTGCTTGGAGTGCACTCCAACTCGGTAGCGTCTTTCCCGTCGCATCGGAACAGGGGGAAACGCTCGATGGCCACACCCGCACGAGTCGAGGCGGACCTGCGCAGCTGCTCCGACGTGTTCAGCAGCCCGGTCGGCGACCCGGACCGGACCCCGCGGCACACCATCAGCGAGGTCGCCGCGGCGAGCGGGCTGACCGCCCACACCCTGCGCTGGTACGAGCGGATCGGCCTGCTGGACCCGGTCGACCGCGCGGCCGGCGGCCAGCGCCGCTACTGCGACGCCGACCTGCACCGGCTGGCCTTCCTGGGCCGGCTGCGGCTGACCGGCATGTCCGTGGCGGACATGCTCACGTACGTCGGCATGGCCCGGCAGGGCGAACGGACCTACGAGGGGCGGCGCCTGCTGCTGGAGGCGCAGCGCGAGGAGGTCCGGCAGCGGATCGCCGACCTCCGGGCCACCCTCGCCGTCCTCGACTACAAGATCGATCTCTATGCCGGGAAGGTCGTCGACATCACCGGCGCCCCGGCCGGATGCCAGAACCACCGTGAAGAAGAGGAAGAGCAGAGCGCATGACCCACCCCGTCCTCCCCACCACCGAACTCGGCACCGGCGGCCCCCTGGTGGGCGTTCAGGGCCTCGGCTGCATGGGCATCAGCGAGTTCTACGGCCCCACCGACTCCGACGAGGCGCGCGCCACCCTGGACGCCGCGCTGGAGGCCGGTGTCACCCTGTTCGACACCGCCGACATGTACGGCTTCGGCCGCAACGAGGAGTTCGTCGGCCCCTTCGTCCGGGCCAACCGGGACGAGGTGGTGATCGCCACCAAGTTCGCCGTCGAGCGCTCGGAGGACGACCCGACCCGGCGCGCCATCCGCAACGACCCGGCCTACATCCGGGCCGCCGTCGACGCCTCGCTGCGCCGCCTCGGCCTCGACGAGATCGACCTCTACTACATGCACCGCCGTGACCCGGCCGTGCCGCTGGCGGAGTCGGTCGGCGCGATGGCCGAGCTGGTCGAGGCCGGCAAGGTGCGCCACCTCGGCCTGTCCGAGGTGACCGGGGCCGAGCTGCGCGAGGCGCACGCCGTCCACCCGATCGCCGCGGTGCAGTCCGAGTGGTCGGTGTTCGCCCGCGACGTCGAGCGCTCGGCGGTGCCGACCGCGGCGGAGCTGGGCGTCGCCTTCGTGCCGTACTCGCCGCTCGGGCGGGGCTTCCTGACCGGCGCCTTCCAGGACGCCGGGAAGCTCGTGGAGAGCGACTTCCGGCGCACCCACCCGCGCTACACCGGCGACAACGCGGTCGCGAACGGCGAACTGCTCGCCCCGCTGCGGGAGATCGCGCGGGCCCACGACGCGACTTCGGCCCAGGTCGCGCTGGCCTGGGTGCACCAGCGGGCGGAGGTGCACGGGCTGACGGTCGTGCCGATCCCGGGCACCCGCAAGCGCAGCCGGCTCGCCGAGAACACCGCGGCGGCGACGCTGCGGCTCACCGCGGCGGAGCTGGCGCTGCTGGAGCCGGTGGCCGACCGGGTGGCGGGGGACCGCTACCCGGACATGAGCACCACCTCGGTCGGCCGGGAGTAGTCCGTCGGGAGCGGCCGGCCGGGAGCAGCCGGTCGCGGGCGGGCCCGGGGAGTCGCGACTCCCCGGGCCCGCCTCCGGCGCGCCGGTCAGACCCGGCGGCCCAGCCAGGCGGCCAGCCGGGTGTGCACGTCGGCGTCCTCGGCGACCGGCTCGACCCGGCCGAACGGGACGCCCTCGCCCCGGGCCTCGGGCGGCAGGACGGCCTGGGCGATGCCCAGCGCGCTGTGCGCCAGCGCGTCGTCCAGCACGAAGCCGTTGCCGAGGCTCGTGGCGATGTCCCAGGTGTGGGTCACCGCCTCCATGAGGTAGCCGCCGACCGCGGCCCCGCCGGGCACCTCGCCCCAGGGCGCGGAGGTCGGGCGGCCGAGCTTGGCGTCGTCCGCCCAGGCGGTGGTCGCCCGGGCCCGGGCCCGGCCCAGCGCGGCCGGCCAGCCCTGGTCCGACGGGTCCTCGATGGCGGGCACGATGTCCGCGGCGCGGCCGCCCTCGCCCATGTACGCGAGGCGGTGGACGCCGCCGACCACGTGGTTCAGCAGCTGTCGCAGCGTGAACTCGGTGCACGGCGTGGGCCGGTCGAGGTCGGCCGGGGTGATGGTGGCGATCAGCTTCTCCAGCTGGTCGAGGGCGAGCAGGTACTGCGGGCGGGCGTCCTGGACGGCGTTCACGTGCGGTCAACTCCCCGTGTTCGGGCGGTCTTTCGGGCTCGGAACGCAATCTCCCAGTAAAACCTGACAAGTGCCGTCAGGATTACTGGGATTCTTGGTCCATGAAGGCCGACCGCCTGCTCTCCATCCTCCTGCTGCTCCAGACCCGCGGCCAGGTGTCCGCCACCGAACTCGCCGAGCGGCTGGAGGTGTCCGTCCGCACCATCTACCGCGACGTGGAGTCGCTCTCCGCCGCCGGCGTCCCGGTGTTCACCGAGCGGGGGCGGCACGGCGGCATCGGCCTGCTGCCCGGCTACCGCACCGACGTCACCGGTCTGACCGCCGACGAGGCCAGGGCGCTGTTCGTGCTCTCCGCCCAGGGCGCGCACAGCGACCTCGGGCTGGACGGCGCGCTCGGCTCGGCGCTGCGCAAGGTGATGGCGGCGCTGCCGGCCCCGCACCGCCCGGCCGCCGAGCGGATCAGCGAGCGGATCCTGGTCGACCCGGCCCGCTGGATGCCGGGCGGCGCGCCCGTCGCCGCTCCGGGCCCGGACCTGGGCGAGCTGCAGTACGCGGTCTTCGCCGACCGGCGGCTGCGGCTGCGCTACCGGCACAGCGGCACGCCCGCGCCGGTGGAGTACACCGTCGACCCGTACGGGCTGGTGAGCAAGGCGGCGGTCTGGTACCTGGTGGCCGATCTGCACGGCGAGCCGCGGCTGTTCCGGGCGGACCGGGTGCTGACCGCCGAGACCACCGAGGAGCTGGTGCGCCGCCGGGCCGGCACCGGGCTCGGCGACGTCTGGGCGGTGCTGCGCGAGCAGGTGGAGCGGCTGCCGAAGGAACTGCCGGTGCGGGTGCGGGTCCGGCGCGGGCGGCTGGACCTGTTCCTGCGGATCCACGGCGGGCGGGTCACCGCGCAGCCGCCGGAGGCGGGCCTCGGGCCGGCCGAGGAGTGGGTGGAGATGGCGATGGCCTTCCCGGCCCCGGCGGCGGTCCGGTCGCTGCTGGCCTTCGGCGCGGACGCCGAGGTGCTGGCCCCGGCGGTCGCCCGGCGCGAACTGGCCCGGGCGGCGGCGGACGCGCTGCGGCTGTACCAGGACCAGGCGTAGCGGGCCCGGCCCGGCGCAGGTCCCGGCGGCCGTGCCCCGGTCAGACCCGGGCTCGGTCAGGGCTGGGGTTCGGTCAGGACTCGGGCTCGGGTTCGGTCACGACTCGGGCTGGGGCTCGGTCAGGACCCCGGCTCGGTCAGGACTCGGGCTCGGTCAGGACTCGGGCTCGGTCCGGACCACGTCGCGGTAGTGGCCGAGCGAGATCGCCGCGAAGTTGCGCAGGCTGTCGGTGCCGTCGGTGAAGTAGCCGTTGTGGCCGACCGCGCGCGCCGAGGAGATCTGCTCCGCGCCGAAGCCGCCGCCGGTCGGATCGGCGCCGTGGCCGAGCTTGCCGACCTCCAGGAACGGGACGTTGCCGATCCAGTCGCTGGGGTTGCGGGCCGCCCAGACGTGCACGCCGTCGCCCAGTTCGGCGGCGCTCTGCACGCCCATGCCGGGGCTGCCGAACACCATCATGTCGGTGATGCCGGAGGTGTCGGACGGCGAGGAGGCCGCGCGCGGGATCTTCGGGGCGGCGGTGCCGCAGACCACCGAGCCGTACGAGTGGCAGAGCAGCGACGGGGGCGCGTCCGGCCGGGTGGTTTCCTTGAGGCCGGCGAGCAGCCGCTCCAGGCGGGGCGCGGCGACGTCGGCGAGCCGGGAGGTGGCCGCGTCCGGGCCGAGGCCGGAGGGGGTGACGTAGCCGGTCCAGGAGACCACGGCGGTACGGGTGCCCGGGGCCTGGCGCTGCTCCTCGGCGTAGAGGGCGCGGGCCATGCCGGCCGGGGAGCGCAGCGGCTCGGCGGTCTGGTCGAAGTGGCCGAGATCGGCGTCCGAGCCGGGGACGAGCACGGAGATCCGCTCGGCGTCGGCGAGGTCGCCCCACACCTCGGTGACCAGGCCGCGGCCGCGCGGGTCGAAGGCCAGGACCTGTCGGCCGGGGGCGAGCAGGTGGTCCACGTCGTTGGCGCGGGAGACGGCCAGCGCACGGGTGTCGGAGTCGAGCGTGCGGTCCTCGGCGTGGGCCCGGGCCTTGTCGCGCTCGGCGGCCAGGGCGATCCGGTTGGCGCGGTAGCGCAGGTCCAGCGGGGCGCCGTCGTAGTTGCCGACGACCAGCGGGTACGCCTGGATCAACCGGTCCAGTTCGGTGGGCGCGAGCGAGGCGAAGAACTCGGCGGCGGCCGCCGGGGAGGTGGTGGCCGGGTCGGGCAGGGAGCGGCCGAAGGAGTGGTCCTGGAGCCAGGCGGTGCTGCCGGCCGGGGGCGTGGAGATCGCCAGCTGCTCCGAGGAGACGGCGGCCGCGGCGGCCGAGGCGCCGGCGTCGGCGAGTACGGCGCACCCGGCGAACGCCCCGATCAGTACCCGCTTCCAGCGTCGACGGTTGCGCACCGCACCAACTCCCTTGGGGCCCGTCACCGTTTCGCGGGCGGTGCCCGGAGGGTGCGACAGAACTGCTGACTTCCCTGCGCAAGCCTAGGCCGCCCGGCGGCGTGCCGGGCGCGCCCAAACTGTGGGATGGATCACATGAACCGGGGGTGTCCTCGCGGCGTCTCCCAGTGGTGCGGGTCGCGCTCCTGACGGCCGTTCGCTCAGGCGTCGAACTCCCGGACCAGCCGCTTCGGGGCCGTCCGCCGCCAGGCCTCGGTGACCAGGTCGCGCAGCTCGTCCCGGTCCACCAGGTCGAGCCGGACGCTCACCCAGCCGTGCCGCCCGACGTAGGGGGCGGACGTGAACACCTCGGGCTCGGCGGCGAGCAGTTCGGCCTGGTCCTCGGGGGAGGCCTTGACGGTGACCCGGTCGCCGTCGGGCGCGCCCATCGCGAAGATCCGGCTGCGGACCCGCAGCGTCTCGATGTCCCAGGTCGGCTCCTGGGCGGCCTCCGGCAGGGCCAGCGCGATCGCGCGGAACTCGTCGAACGTCACCATGGCGGCAGGTTAGAGCAGGGGGCTGACAGCGCGCCCCCGGCGCGCACCGGGGGCGCACTGTCGGTGGCCCGCCGGGCCGCTCAGGACGGCGGGGTGTCGCCCGGCGTCCCGGCGCCAGGGTGCTGCCCGGGGGTGCGCCAGTGGCCGGTCAGGGCCGGGCCGAGCTGGTCGAAGTGACGCTCGATCAGGGTGATCATGCCCTCCGGGCCCTCGGGTTCGCGGTCGGCGGTCCAGGACAGGTGGGCGGCGCGCAGGACGCTGCCGAAGACGGCGGCGAGCACGGCGGGGCGCAGGTCCTCGCGCGGGTCGAGCCCCTCGCGTTCGGCGAGGATCCGGACCACGATCCGCTCCTGCTCGGTGACCCGGCGCAGATGGGCGGCGAGCAGGGTGGGCGCGTCCTCGATCATTCGCATGAGTTCGAGCGCGCTGGTGATCGAGCCGGGGCCGGACGCCCTGGCGTTCCCGAGGTCGCGCCAGGCCTTGACGATCGAGGCGCGCAGGGCCTGCAGCGGGGTCTCCTCGGCCGGGCGGTGGTGCAGGCACTCGATGAAGTAGTCCTCGGCCTCGGCCATGACGGCGAGCGCGACCTCGTCCTTGTTGGCGAAGTAGCGGAAGAAGGTGCGCTGGGAGACGTCGACGGCGGAGGCGATCTCGTCGACGGTCGTCCGGGCGAAGCCCTGGCCGAGGAAGAGCTCGTGGGCGGCCTGGACCAGGGCGTCCCGGGTCTGCTGCTTCTTGCGCTCGCGCAGCCCGGGCGTCCGCCCGAGGTCCTCCGGGGTGCCGGTGGGGCGGGGGGTGCGAGCGGCCATGGCGGGGCCTTCCGGGGCGGTGGGGGCGGTGGGGGTCGGCAGGGGTGCGAGTGCGGCTGTGAGTGCGGGTGTGAGCACACCTTAGCGTTCTGACAAATGTCAGTAATGGCCAGAAGTCATTGTTTGCCGAATGTCAGTGACTGACATAATCTGCCGCGAGTGGCGTACGTCGGGCCGGGCACCTGTGGGGACGGGTGGGCCGGGGCGCCACGACCACGTTCCGCACGAGCCACGCCCCCGGAGGGCCCAGATGAGCCAGTCCGTCGTCAAGAACTCCGAGGCGGACGCTCCGCCGCCGACGCCACCGTCCGGGGGCGGCCTCCAGGGGCACCCCTGGCTGACCCTGCTGACCGTCGCGGTCGGCGTCATGATGGTCGCGCTGGACGGCACGATCGTCGCCATCGCCAACCCGGTGATCCAGGAGAAGCTGCACGCGGCGCCCTCCGAGATCCAGTGGGTCACCAGCGGCTACCTGCTCGCCCTGGCGGTCTTCCTGATCACCGCCGGCAAGATCGGCGACCGGTTCGGCCACAAGAGCACCTTCCTGGTCGGCGCGGTCGGCTTCGCCGCCACCTCGGCCGCGATCGGCTTCGCCGGCGACATCCGGACCGTGATCGCCTTCCGGGTGCTCCAGGGCCTGTTCGGCGCGCTGCTCCAGCCGGCCGCGCTCGGCCTGCTGCGCGGGGCCTTCCCGGCCGAGCGGCTCAACATGGCGATCGGCATCTGGGGCGGTGTGATCGGCGCCTCCACCGCGGCCGGCCCGATCGTCGGCGGCCTGCTGGTCGAGCACGTCAACTGGGAGTCGGTGTTCTTCATCAACATCCCGGTCGGCCTGATCGCGCTGGCGCTCGGCCTGTGGGTGCTCAGGGACGTCCGGGCCGAGAACGCCGCCAAGTCCTTCGACCTGCCCGGCATCCTGCTGCTGTCGGCCGGGATGTTCGCGCTGGTCTTCGGCATCATCAAGGCCCCCGAGTGGGGCTGGGGCGACGCGCGGACGCTGCTGCTCCTGGGCGGCGCGGTGGTGCTGATGGTGGTGTTCGCGCTCTGGCAGGTCAGGGCGCGCGAGCCGCTGGTCCCGCTGGGCCTGTTCCGCTCGGTGCCGCTGTCGGCGGGCGTCCTGCTGATGGTGCTGATGGCCTTCGCGTTCTTCGGCGCGATCTTCTTCGTGACCTTCTACCTGCAGAACGTGCACGGGATGAAGCCGGTCGAGGCCGGCGTCCACCTGCTGCCGATGACCGGCATGATGATCGTCGGCTCGCCGCTGGCCGGCCTCGCGATCGGCCGGGTCGGCCCGCGGATCCCGATCGTGGCGGGCATGCTGATCACCACCACCGCGATGTTCGGCATGTCCACCCTGGACACCGGCTCCGGCAACGGTGTGATGTCGCTCTGGTTCGTCCTGATGGGCCTCGGCATCAGCCCGGTGATGGTCGGCGCCACCGAGGTGGTCGTCGGCAACGCCCCGCTGGAGCTGTCCGGTGTGGCGGGCGGTCTGCAGCAGTCCGCGATGCAGGTCGGCGGCAGCCTCGGCACCGCGGTGCTGGGCGCGCTGATGGCCGCCAGGGTCGGCGACGTGCTGCCCGGCAAGTGGGCCGGGGCCGGCCTGCCGCCGGTCGAGGGCCCGCAGGCCGACGGGCTCGAGCAGGCCGCCCAGCTCGGCATCGCGCCGCCGGCCCCGCCCGGCACCCCGCCGCAGGTGGTGGACGCGATGGCCGGCGCCGTCCACGAGTCCTTCGTCAGCGGCATGTCGCTCGCCTTCGCGATCGCCTCGGTGGTGGCCTTCGCCGCCGCCGTGCTCGGCCTGCTCACCCGCCGCGGCACCACCGACGCGGGGCCCGCCGTGCACATCTGACGGCTGCCCGTGGGCGGCGGCTGTCACGACGGCCGCTGTCACGACGGCCCCGGACTCCGTCGAGTCCGGGGCCGTCGTGATGTCCGGGCGTGCCCGGGGGCGCGAGGGGCGAAGGGCCGGACTCCGAGGAGTCCGGCCCTTCGCCCCTCACTGCCCAGCGGACGATCAGGCGTCGCCGCCGGCGGCACCCGGGTCGGCCGCGGTCACGTCGAGCAGCTGGTAGCGGTCGATCGCGTCCTTCAGCGCCGAGCGGTCGATCTTGCCCTGCTTGGCGAGCTCGGTGAGCACCGCCAGGACGACCGACTGCGCGTCGATGTGGAAGAAGCGACGGGCCGCGCCACGGGTGTCGGCGAAGCCGAAGCCGTCGGCGCCCAGCGACTGGTACTGGCCCGGCACCCAGCGGGAGATCTGGTCCGGCACCGCGCGCATCCAGTCGGACACCGCGACGACCGGGCCCTCGGCACCCTGGAGCTTCTGGGTGACGTACGGCACGCGCTGCTGCTCCTCGGGGTGCAGCAGGTTGAACTCCTCGGCCTCCACCGCGTCGCGGCGCAGCTCGTTCCAGGAGGTCGCGGACCAGACGTCGGCCTTGACGTTCCACTCCTCGGCGAGGACGCGCTGGGCCTCCAGGGCCCACGGCACGGCCACGCCGGAGGCGAGGATCTGGGCCGGGATCTGGCCGGCGGTGCCCGGCGCGTACTTGTACAGACCCTTGAGGATGCCCTCGACGTCCACGTTCTCGGGCTCGGCCGGCATCTTGATCGGCTCGTTGTAGACGGTCATGTAGTAGAAGACGTCCTCGCCGTTCGGGTGCTCGGCACTGGTGCCGTACATCCGGCGCAGACCGTCCTGGACGATGTGCGCGATCTCGAAGCCGTACGCCGGGTCGTACGCGACGACGCCGGGGTTGGTCGAGGCCAGCAGGTGCGAGTGGCCGTCGGCGTGCTGCAGGCCCTCACCGGTCAGGGTGGTGCGGCCGGCGGTGGCGCCGATCACGAAGCCGCGGGCCAGCTGGTCCGCCATCTGCCAGAACTGGTCGCCGGTGCGCTGGAACCCGAACATCGAGTAGAAGACGTACACCGGGATCAGCGGCTCGCCGTGGGTGGCGTACGCCGAACCCGCGGCGATCAGCGAGGCGGTGCAGCCGGCCTCGGAGATGCCGTCGTGCAGCATCTGGCCGGTCGGCGACTCCTTGTAGGCGAGGAGGAGGTCCCGGTCGACCGACTCGTAGGTCTGGCCGAGCGGGTTGTAGATCTTCGCCGACGGGAAGAGCGAGTCCATGCCGAAGGTGCGGTACTCGTCCGGCGCGATCGGCACGAAGCGGTTGCCGATGCCCTTGTCCCGCATGAGGTCCTTGAGCACCCGGACGAACGCCATGGTGGTGGCGATGGTCTGGTTGCCGGACCCCTTCTTGACCGCCTTGTACGCGTCGTCGCCGGGCAGTTCCAGCTTGCGCGGGCGGACCTTGCGGGTCGGCACGAAGCCGCCCAGGCCCTGCCGGCGGTCGTGCATGTACTGGATCTCTTCCGAGTTGCGGCCCGGGTGGTAGTAGGGCGGGTAGCCCTCGTCGAGCTGCTTGTCGGTGATCGGCAGGTGCAGCCGGTCGCGGAAGCGCTTCAGGTCCTCGACCGTCAGCTTCTTCATCTGGTGGGTGGCGTTGCGGCCCTCGAAGTTGGGGCCCAGCGTCCAGCCCTTGACCGTCTGGGCCAGGATGACCGTCGGCTGGCCCTGGTGCTCGCGGGCCGCCTTGAACGCCGCGTAGATCTTCTTGTGGTCGTGGCCGCCGCGACCCAGGTGCTGGATCTGCTGGTCGGTCATGCTCTCGACCATCTTGCGCAGGCGCAGGTCGGAGCCGAAGAAGTGCTCGCGGATGTACTGGCCGGACTCGGTGGCGTAGGTCTGGAACTGGCCGTCCACCGTGGTGTTCAGCTTGTTGACCAGCACGCCGTCGCGGTCCTGCGCGAGCAGCGGGTCCCAGCTGCGGTCCCAGATGAGCTTGATCACGTTCCAGCCGGCGCCCCGGAACTGGGACTCCAGCTCCTGGATGATCTTGCCGTTGCCGCGGACCGGGCCGTCGAGGCGCTGCAGGTTGCAGTTCACCACGAAGGTCAGGTTGTCCAGGCCCTCGCGGGCCGCCAGGGACAGCTGGCCGAGCGACTCGGGCTCGTCCATCTCGCCGTCGCCGAGGAAGGCGTACACGTGCGAGTCGGAGGTGTCCTTGATGCCGCGGTGCTCCAGGTAGCGGTTCATCCGCGCCTGGTAGATCGCGCCGAGCGGGCCGAGGCCCATCGAGACGGTCGGGAACTCCCAGAAGTCCGGCATCAGCCGCGGGTGCGGGTAGCTGGACAGGCCGTACGGGGCCTTCGACTTCTCCTGGCGGAACGCGTCGAGCTGCTGCTCGGTGAGTCGGTCCAGGAGGAAGGCGCGGGCGTAGATGCCGGGGGAGGCGTGACCCTGGAAGAAGATCTGGTCGCCGGACTCGCCCTCGGCGTCCTTGCCGCGGAAGAAGTAGTTGAAGCCGACGTCGTAGAGCGACGCGGAGGAGGCGAAGGTGGCGATGTGGCCACCGACGCCGATGCCGGGGCGCTGTGCCCGGGAGACCATGACGGCCGCGTTCCACCGGGTCGCGTTGAGGATCTTGCGCTCGATCTCCTCGTTGCCGGGGAAGAACGGCTCGTCCTTGGTGGCGATGGTGTTGACGTAGTCCGTGCTGCGCATCTCGGGCACGGCGACACGCTTCTCGCGGGCGCGCTCGATCAGCCGCAGCATCAGGTAACGGGCGCGCTCACGCCCCCGCTCGTCGATGGCCGCATCGAGCGACTCCAGCCATTCCGCGGTCTCCTCGGGATCGAAGTCCGGGACCTGACTCGGAAGGCCGCCAATGATGATCGGGTTGCGATCGGATCCGGAAGCCACGCTGTTCCTTCACTGTCGGTCGAAACTAGAGGTGTGTCGCGCCGCCTCCATCGTGCTACCGCGCTCGGAGATCCGTCATCTCTACCGATCGGTAACCGTTCCGCCTGGTGGGCGGTCCGGTCTGGTGGTGCGCGGCGCGGGCGTCTTCGTCCGCTCCGCACACCCCCGGGTGTTACGAAAAGAGGTGGTCCGACCTGGTGTCCCGTCCACCCGATGGCGGGCGGCCGGGGTGAGGGCCAACAGGAGACTCTACGCCCGCGCACGCGCGGACCCCGAATGCCGTTCGTATCTCGGGCACGCGTACGGCCTGTGGGCCGGGACCACCCGAAGCATCCTTGTCCCACGCAGAGAAGGGCAAATCGGTGTGATTCGCGCCACGTCCAGCGGCGTGTCCCGGTGCGACACGTCAACCTTTGGAGGGGATCGGGGGTCGGGTACTTGCGCGAACCGCCGCGCCCGTGTGGACTACGGCCACAGCCCCGGCATGGACGCCGGGCCGAATACTGGAGGTTATTCCCGTGAGCGCGACCGCGGACCCCGCGGACAAGTCCAACCCGGCGAGCCGTCTCAACTTCGAGGCCGGCCAGATCGTCCAGGAGCTGGGGTACGACGAAGACACTGACCAGGATCTCCGTGAGGGCATCGAGGAGATCACCGGGACGGATCTCGTCGACGAGGACTACGACGACGTCGCGGACGCCGTCCTGCTGTGGCACCGCGACGACGACGGGGACCTCACCGACTCCCTCGTCGACGCGCTGGAGTACCTCGCCGAGGGCGGCGTCATCTGGCTGCTGACGCCCAAGACCGGGCGGGACGGCCACATCGAGGCCTCGGACATCAACGAGGCGGCGCGCACCGCCGGCCTCTCCCAGACCAGCTCGATCAACATCGTCAAGGACTGGGCGGCCACCCGGCTCGCGACCAAGTCCACGGCGAAGCCGGGCGGCAAGCGCTGAGCGGGTTCTGAAGCCCCTCGCCGGGCCCCGACGGAGTCACCCTCCGTCGGGGCCCGAGGCGTTTCCGGCGGGGCCCGGCGACGGCCCCGGGGCGCCCCGGGGGTGGGTCGGGCGGGCTGTCGGAGGGGTCCGGGCGGGGTCGGGCCGGGGTCGGGGCGGGCTGTCCGCGCGGTCCGGGCGCGGTCGAGGCGGGCGGTGGCGCGTTCGCCCAGGGCGAAAGGGGGGGCGGGCGCCCGACGGGCCCGCCTCATCCGTTCGGCGGAACGCCCGTAAACGGATGCGAGGATGTGGCCAGCCGCGCCCGCCGCGCGGCGCGGTCGCGTCAGAAAGGTCCCGCCCATGGCCGTCGAGGTCGGCACCCAGGCTCCGGACTTCGAGCTCAACAACCAGCACGGGGAGTCGGTCGGGCTCGCCGACTTCCGCGGCGAGAAGAACGTCGTCCTGGTCTTCTACCCGTTCTCCTTCACCGGCGTCTGCACCGGCGAGCTCGGCGCGATCCAGCGGGAGCTGGCCGGGCTGCAGAACGACGACGTCCAGGTGCTCGGCCTCTCCTGCGACTCGCAGTTCTCCCAGCGCGTCCTCGCCGACCGCGAGGGCCTGGAGTTCCCGCTGCTCGCCGACTTCTGGCCGCACGGTGAGGTCACCCGGGCGTACGGCGTCCTCGACGAGGAGCGGGGCTGCCCGCTGCGCGGCACCTTCGTGATCGACAAGGCTGGCACGGTGCGCTGGAGCGTCGTCAACGGCCTCCCGGACGCCCGGGACGAGCAGGAGTACCTCAAGGTCCTCGCCGCCCTCTGAGCCGCCTCCGGCGGCGCCGCACGGGCCCGGTACCCGGCCGCCCGGGTGCCGACCGGCCGTGTCCGGCCGCAACCGCGCTGCGGACGGGAACCGCGTACTACGCTCGGGCCGTTGGCGGGGTGGGGAGCGGGAGCCGGTGCGCTCCCGCGGCCCCGGACCGCACCACCGGGGGCACCACCACAGGGCGTGCCTCCCGATTCTTGGAGGACACGTGGGAGTCAGCCTCAGCAAGGGCGGCAACGTCTCGCTCACCAAGGAGGCCCCTGGGCTCACGGCCGTGATCGTCGGCCTGGGCTGGGACGTCCGGACCACCACCGGGACGGACTTCGACCTGGACGCCAGCGCACTGCTCTGCAATTCCCAGGGCAAGGTCGCCTCGGACGGCAACTTCGTCTTCTTCAACAACCTGAAGAGCCCGGACGGCTCGGTCGAGCACACCGGTGACAACCGCACCGGCGAGGGCGAGGGCGACGACGAGGCGATCAAGGTCAACCTGGCCGGCGTCCCGGCGGACGTGGAGAAGATCGTCTTCCCGGTGTCGATCTACGACGCCGAGAACCGCGGGCAGAGCTTCGGCCAGGTGCGCAACGCCTTCATCCGCGTGGTGAACCAGGCGGACAACACCGAGCTGGCCCGCTACGACCTCTCCGAGGACGCCTCCACCGAGACCGCGATGGTCTTCGGCGAGCTGTACCGCAACGTCGGCGAGTGGAAGTTCCGCGCCATCGGCCAGGGCTACGCCTCCGGCCTGCGCGGCATCGCCCAGGACTTCGGCGTCAACGTCTGAGTCCTCGTTCGAGTGCTCGTCGGCGCGCAGCGGCGCGCTTCACCCGGGGTGGCCCGGACCGCGGAGGTCCGGGCCACCCCGGTTTCGTGCGGGCGGCCGCGGGCCGGCCGGGGGTTCGTCCGACCCGGTGCCGCGGTGGCCCGCCGCGCTGCGAGGATGTGAGTTCAGGAAGTTCAGCCGACCGGAGCCGGTCGGCCGGGGTCTCGGGGGACTACACCTGGAAGGCGCCCCGGGAGAAGCAAGGGAGGAAGAACGTCATGGTGGTCACGCTTGCCAAGGGTGGCAACGTCTCGCTCACCAAGGCCGCGCCGAACCTGACGCAGGTCCAGATCGGCCTCGGCTGGTCCGCCCGTTCGACCACGGGCGCACCGTTCGACCTCGACGCGAGCGCCCTGCTCTGCGCCGGAGGGCGGGTGCTCGGTGACGAGTACTTCGTCTTCTACAACAACCTCAAGAGCCCCGAGGGCTCGGTGGAGCACCAGGGCGACAACCTCACCGGTGGCGACGACACGGGTGACGACGAGGTGGTCCTGGTCAACCTGGACCTGGTCCCGGCACAGGCGGACAAGGTGGTCTTCGCGGTCTCGATCTACGAGGCCGAGGCGCGGCTGCAGAACTTCGGGCAGGTCCGCAACGCCTACATCCGGGTCGTCAACTCGGTCGACGGCCAGGAGATCGCCCGCTACGACCTGTCCGAGGACGCGTCCAGCGAGACCGCGATGATCTTCGGCGAGCTGTACCGGTACGGCGGCGAGTGGAAGTTCCGCGCGGTGGGCCAGGGGTACGCCTCCGGCCTGCGCGGGATCGCGCTCGACTTCGGCGTGAACGTACAGTAATGGCCGAAATCGGACCATCGCACCCGACCCGATCATGAGAACTGAGGGCAGTGCGGGGGTGACCTGACCGGGCCGGGCCCGGTCAGGGAGTCTCGGGGACGAGGCCGCCCCCGGCACGGCCAGAACCCGAAAGGTAGCCAACTCCCGTGTTCCTCCGCACATTCGGCTGGTCGTTCGCGATCACCGCCATCGGCCTGATCGCGGCCGGCCTGCTCTGGGGAGCCCAAGGCTTCGGCGTCGTGCTGATCCTCTCCATCCTGGAGATCTCCCTGTCGTTCGACAACGCGGTGGTCAACGCCACGGTGTTGAAGCGGATGAACCCGTACTGGCAGAAGATCTTCCTGACCGTCGGCGTGCTCATCGCCGTCTTCGGCATGCGCCTGATCTTCCCGCTGTTGGTCGTCGGCCTCACCGCGAAGCTCAACCCCGCGACCGTCATCGACCTCGCCCTGCACCCCGACAAGATCTACGCCGGCCACACCTACGCCCAGTACCTGGAGGCGGCCAACCCGGCCATCGCCGCGTTCGGTGGCGTCTTCCTGCTCATGATCTTCCTGGACTTCGTGTTCGAGGAGAAGGAGCACAACTGGCTGAGCTGGCTGGAGCGTCCGCTGGAGAAGGTCGGCAAGCTCGACGCGCTCTCCAGTGTGGTCGCGCTGGTCGCGCTGGTGCTGGCCTCCCGCTTCTTCGCCGCCGAGCACGCGGAAACCGTTCTGCTCGCCGGTGTCCTCGGCCTGATCACCTACCTCGCGGTCAACGGCCTCTCGTCGATCTTCGAGTCGGGTCTGGAGGAGGAGGCCGAGCGCGAGGAGGAGGCGGAGAAGTCCGGCAAGTCGGTCGTCCAGGTCGCCGGCAAGGCCGCGTTCTTCCTGTTCCTCTACCTGGAGGTCCTGGACGCGTCGTTCTCCTTCGACGGCGTGGTCGGCGCGTTCGCCATCTCCAGCGACATCTTCCAGATCACCCTGGGCCTCGGCATCGGCGCGATGTACATCCGCTCGCTGACCGTCTTCCTGGTCCGCAAGGGCACCCTGGACGACTACGTCTACCTGGAGCACGGCGCGCACTACGCGATCGGCGCCCTGGCGGGGATCCTGCTGGTCGGGATCAAGTACCACATCCCGGAGATCGTCACCGGCCTGATCGGCGTCGCCTTCATCGGGCTCGCCCTCGGCTCGTCGATCCTGCGCAACCGGCGTGAGGGCGCGGACGAGGAACCGGAGCTGGTCGGTTCCGGGAAGTAGTCCGGCCCGGCGCCCGGTGCGCCGGGTACGCGAAACGGCCGCCTCCGGGGTCTCCCCGGGGGCGGCCGTTCCCGTGTCGTGCGGGCGGGGCGGTCAGCCGAGCTGCTGCTCGATCGCGCGCAGCTTGCGCTCCAGCGAGTCCAGCTTCGGCATCGACAGGGTGTCGTCGTCGGCCGTCAGGTCGATGGACGAACCGCGGCGGGACGAGCCGAAGGCGTCGGTCGACGAGGTCGAGGAGGAGGACGACCCGGTCGCGGAGGACGAGGAGGCCGAGGAGGAGGACGACGAGTAGGTCGAGGGGGAGGAGTAGGAGGAGTACGAGGAGCCGACGGCGGCGCGGGGGCGGCGGCCGGTGTCCAGGGCGGCCGGCTCGTACGAGGAGCCGGCGGACGTCGAGGTGGTGGCGTCGGACTCCGCGGCTAGGGCAGGCTCCGTAGCGCTCGGGCCGTCTCCGGCAGCCGTGAGGGCGGGCACCTGGCGGCCGCCGCGGGCCCGGGACAGCATGCCGCCGCCCTGGCGGGAGATGGCCTTCAGCTCGGCGCGCTCGCGACGGTCGGCGGTGCGGGCGCGGACCTTGGCGTCCATCTTCGCCTGCCGCTCCTCGCGCACCTCCTCGACCGCCTCGTCCAGGCTGCGGACGTTCTCCAGCAGCATCAGCGACCAGGCCGCGTAGGTCTCGCGCGGGGCGCGCAGCCAGCGGACGATGCGGATCTGCGGCAGCGGGCGGGGCACCAGGCCCTGCTCGCGCAGCGCGGCCTTGCGGGTCTGCTTCAGCGCGCGGTCGAACAGGATCGCGGCCGAGATCGACATGCCGGAGAAGAACTGCGGGGCGCCGGCGTGACCGAAGCCGCGCGGGGCGTGCACCCAGTTGAACCAGGCCGAGGCGATCGCGAACACCCAGACCAGCAGGCGCGAACCGAGCGCGGCGTCACCGTGGCTGGCCTCGCGGACGGCGAGCACCGAGCAGAACATCGCGGCGCCGTCGAGGCCGAACGGGACGAGGTACTCCCAGCCGTCGGACAGGCCCAGGTTCTCCTTGCCGAAGCCGACCAGTCCGTGGAAGGACAGGGCGGCGGCGACACCGGCGCAGCAGAACAGCAGCGTGTACGAGGAGATGCCGTAGACCATCTCCTTGCGGCGGCGGCGCTCCTCACTGCGCTCCCAGGAGTCGGTCGCCTCGTCCTTCTTCGAGTTCTTGAAACGAAGCGTCGCCATCAGGACGGCGACGAACAGCAGGGCTGCGCCGCCGACGACGGTCCAGACCAGCTGTATGGAGGTCAGGTTCATTGCGGGTCGGGCCTCGGGTTTCCGCAGGGGACAGGTTCACAGTGCGACACAGGCGGTCAGGTCCCGCCGCGCGGGCACTGCCTGACGGTTCGTTCGTCGCCGCACGGCGTGCCCCACCGCGCCCGCGCAGGGGCGGACGGGACACCTGTGCGGCTAGACGATATCGCGTCCGAAGGGGCGGCATGTTACGGGAGGGCCGCTTGCTCGGGCCAATCGGCCCACCGGTTCGCCCCCGGTTCGTCCGTGGTCCGCCCGGCGGTCCGGTCGGTGGTCCGGCCCGTGCGTGTCCGGCGCAGTTCGGCCTCCGGTGCGGGGTGGGTGGCCGGACGGGGTAGGGGAGGGGGTGGACGGGGTATCCGTCGGCCGTGCCGATGCCCGATCATTGGTCGGCGGACCGTCAGATCGCCTGGCGGGAGCAGGGGGAGAGGACGGGATGGTCTCGATCTGGGAGTACCTGCGCGGGGACCGGAGCTACACCTTCGACAACCCGGGCGGTCAGCACAAGGTCATACTCACCAAGTCGGCCCCGCAGCACGCGATCACCGGGTCGGCCGCCACCACCGGCTACCTCTACGTCAACCTGCACTGGTCGATGCGGGCCGGTGCCGGTCGGCCGAGCACCCGGGACACGGTCAAGCGGTTCTTCAGCCCGCGGATCCTCAGCCCGCTGGAGCCGGACTCGCCGCAGGGCAACGAGCCGATGAACGTCGACCTCGACCTGGCCTGCATGTATGAACTCTCCGACGGCTCCACGGGCGTGGTGCAGCCGCTCGGCGGTCTCTTCGGCGACCTCCAGAACGCGCCGTACATCAAGCTCAGCGGCGACGACCAGTACGGGGCGCCGTCGGGCGAGACGATGTACGTCAACCTGGAGAAGAAGGACAAGTTCAAGCGGCTGCTGATCTTCGTCTACATCTACGACGGCACGCCGGCCTTCGAGCAGTCGCAGGCGGTGGTGACGATCGTGCCGCAGACCGGGCCGCGGATCGAGATCAAGCTGGAGGAGCGGGCCCGGGCGGCGCGTTCCTGTGCCGTGGTGCTGATCGAGAACGCGGGGGACAACCAGCTGAGGGTGCGCCGCGAGGTGCGGTACGTCAACGGGTTCCAGTCGGACATCGACCGGTTGTACGGGTTCGGGATGCAGTGGCAGCGCGGGTACAAGAACCAGTCGGGGGGCGACTGAGGGGCTGGGGCTGGGGCTGGGGGGCTGGTCGGCGTCGGGGTCGGTGACGGCGTCGTCGGCGCCGGGGGCCCGGGCGGGACCCGCCGCCCCGGCGGGCGTCAGCGGGGCTGGAACTGCGGGCCCTGCGGGGGCAGCGCGAACTCCTCGCCGGTGGGCGCCCCCGACGGCGGCCGGGCCGTCGGCGCCTGCGGCGGGACGGGCGGCTGCTGGCCGGTGCCGGGCTGCGGGTAGCCGTAGCTGCCCGGGTGCGGCTGCGGTGGGACGTGCTGCGGCGGGACGGGCTGGTTCGGCTGGGGGTAGCCGTACCCGGTGCCGGGCTGCTGCGGGTACGGCTGGGTGGGCTGCGGGTAGCCGTAGCCGGTCCCGGGCTGCTGCTGGGGGTAGCCGTACCCCGTGCCGGGCTGCTGCTGGGGGTAGCCGTAGCCGGTGCCGGGCTGGTGGCCCGGCGGCTGGGTGGGCGGTGCCGGCGGGACGGCCGGGGGCACGGTCGGCGGGGTGGTGGGCGGCGGCGGTGCGGTGGGCGGTGCGCCCGTCGGCGAGCCCGCGGCGGCTGGGGCCGGGGCGGCCGGGGCCTGGTTGGCAGGCGGCTGCGGGACGGCCGGGGCCAGGGTGAAGGTGCCCGGCTCGGGGGCAGGTGTGCGCCGGTCCGGCAGCGGGGTGCTGCGCGGGTCCACCGCGCCGGTCGGGGAGGCGGTGGAGGCGGGGGCCGGGCTCTGCGTGGGGTCGGGCGCCGCGTTCGACCCCTCGTCCTCGACGGTGATGCCGAAGTCGGTGGCCAGGCCGATCAGCCCGGAGGTGTAGCCCTGGCCGATCGCCCGGAACTTCCAGGACCCGGACCGCCGGTACAGCTCGCCCGCGACCAGCGCGGTGACGCTCTCGGCGTCGCTGATCTCGAACTCGGCCAGCGCGGACGCGCTCTCGCCCGCCGCGGCGTCGAACAGCAGCAGCCGCAGGCCCGGCACCGTGCGGAACGGTCCGCCCTCGGAGGAGCCCGCCAGCACCACGCGGTCGACGTCGGCGGGCAGCTTGCCCAGCTCGACCTCGATCGTGTCGATGATCTCGGCGCCGCCGGAGGTCTGCTGCTTGGGCAGGTGGCGGACCAGGCCGGACGGGTGGCGCGGCTGGTTGTAGAAGACGAAGTCGGCGTCCGAACGGACCTTGCCGTTGGCGCCGAGCAGCAGCGCGGACGCGTCCACGTCCGGCGCACCGGGCGTGGCGCTCCAGCGCAGCACGGCGCGGACCGCCGCCGCCGGCAGTGCGATGTTGGCGCCCTTGGCCATCACGTGCGTCATAGCCGACCATCCTGCCTGTTCGCCACCCCTTCGGACAACGTGACCGGGACGGTTCGCGTCGGGTCGGACTTTGCCAAGACTTGCGCTTCCCGGGGTTTGCCCGCGCGGGGCCCGTGACCGTCCAAGTGGACCGGGATGTTCCGGGAGTTCAGTGCCGGGGAACCGGGGGCGGCCGGATCCCGTCCGTACGATGAGCAGTCGAAAGGCCCCCCGGGGGGTTCCGGGGATTCGACGGAGGGGCGTCCGCCGGTGGCGCGTCCGGGGAACCACGGAGCCCGGTCGGCCGGTTGACCAGGGTGTCGTCCGGTCGGCGGGGGCGTTGTCGGCAGGGGGCCGGAGGCCCGTCCACTTCCTGGAGGAGAGCACCTTGCGCCATTTCGGCCACCTCGGCGAGGACGTACGCGGCCGGCTCTTCCTGAAGCAGCCGCGCGCGTTCACCGCGCAGAGCGAGCCCCAGGTGCTCGCCACCGCGCTCGGCGGCACCCTCTACAGCCCCGCCACCAGGCCCGCGCTGGCCGCCGACATCCGCAAACTGGCTGCTCGGGGCGTGGTGTCGATGGTGCTCTGCCTGGAGGACGCGATCGCCGACCACGAGGTGGACGCCGGGGAACGCAACCTGGTCGAGCAATTGAATGACCTGGTCAAGGATTTCACCGACTGCGCACAGAGTCATCCGCTGCTCTTCATCAGAGTCCGTGCCGCCGCGCAGATTCCCGACCTGGCCGAGCGGCTCGGTCCGGCCGTCGAACTGCTCAGCGGCTTCGTCCTGCCCAAGTTCACCCCGGAGAACGGCGGCGGGTACCTGGCCGCGCTCGCCGCCGCCGAGGCCGCGACCGGGCGGCGGCTGTTCGCCATGCCCGTCCTGGAATCGCCCGAGCTGGCCCACCTGGAGACCCGTCGGGAGCAGCTCTTCGGGATCGCCGAACTGCTCGCCGGGCACCGGGAGCGGGTGCTCGCCGTGCGCCTCGGCGTCACCGACCTCTGCTCCGCCTACGGCCTGCGGCGTTCGCCGGACCTCACCGCGTACGACGTCGCACTGGTCGCGTCGGTCATCGGGGACGTGGTCAACGTGCTGGGCCGGGCGGACGGGACGGGGCACACCGTCACCGGACCGGTCTGGGAGTACTTCCCGGTGCAGGAGCGGATGTTCAAGCCGCAGCTGCGCCGCACTCCGTTCGTCGAGGCGTCGGTCGGGG
The DNA here is from genome assembly GCF_040685975.1 of Kitasatospora sp. NPDC086791. NCBI lineage: Bacteria > Bacillati > Actinomycetota > Actinomycetes > Kitasatosporales > Streptomycetaceae > Kitasatospora > Kitasatospora sp. NPDC086791. The sequence goes on from NZ_JBFBOC010000006.1 coordinate 115,113, forward strand.
TGGGGGTCGGGGTGGGGGTCGGTGGGGTGGTCGGGGGTGCGGTCGGTGGGGCTGGTGGTTCCGGTGACGCCGAGGGCACCGGCGGCACCATCGGCACCGTTCGGGGCTCCGCCGGAGAGGAGGTCCGCCGCCGGATCATCGAGCACGACCTGGACGGGCTGATCCGGGAGGTCGAACTCGACCGGGCCAACGGCCTGCTCGGCAAGACCTGCATCCACCCCAGCCACGTGCCCGCGGTGCACGCCCTGTCCGTGGTCACGCACGAGGAGTACTGCGACGCCCAGGACATCCTCCGGCAGGAGCAGGGCGGCGGCGGGGTGCTGCGCTCGGCGTACACCAACAAGATGAACGAGGCCCGGCCGCACCGGGCCTGGGCGGAGCGGGTGCTGCTGCGGGCGGAGGTGTTCGGGGTGGCCCGGGAGGATGTGAGCTTCGCGGAGTTGCTGGCGGCCTGTTTGTGCGGATGAGGCCGGGCCGTTCCCTCCGGTTCCCGTAGGGCGGATAGGAAGAGTCGGGCATGGCGGGTCGGGCCCCGTGAATCGGGCCTGGCTGGTCGGGCCTGGCGAGCTGGATATGACGAACGCACCATCGCACCATCGAAGGCAGGACCAGCAGTGACAGCAACACCCCAGACGTGGACCGGCCGTTGGGTCGCCGACCGGACCGGGATCGCGCTGACCGGTTCCGAGCGCCTCCCCGAACTCGTCGGTCTGGCCCTCCGGGAGAACCGCAAGCGCGCCCACCTGCTGGTCTCCACCGTGCTCGGCAAGCACGTGCCGCAGCGGCCCTCGGTGGTCCACGGCGCCGGGCTCGAACTCGGCCGCAGGGTCCGCGACCTGCTCGGCGACGAGGCGGCCGCGCGGGCCGTCGTGCTCGGCTACGCGGAGACCGCCACCGCACTCGGCCACAGTGTCGCCGACGGCCTGGACGCCCCCTACCTGCACTCCACCCGTCGCCCGGTGCCCGGGATCCCCCCGGTCGGCGGCTTCGAGGAGGAGCACTCGCACGCCACCTCGCACCTGCTGCTCCCGTCCGACCCCGAACTGTTCGCCGGGGACGGGCCGCTGGTGCTGGTGGACGACGAGTTCTCGACCGGTCGGACGGTGCTCAACACCATCCGCGAACTGCACGCCCGCCACCCGCGCGACCACTACGTCGTGGTCGCCCTGGTCGACCTGCGCTCCGCCGCCGACCGGGACCGGCTCGCGGAGGCCGCCGACGGACTCGGCGTCCGGCTGGACCTGGTGGCCACCGCGAGCGGTGGCGTCGAGCTGCCCGAGGACCTGCTGGACCGGGCCCAGCGGCTGATCGCGGAGGTGGCGGCGGACGGCGGGGCGCCGTTGGTGCGGGCCGAGCCGGCGCGGGCCGAGCTGGTGCAGGCCGAGCCGGTCCGGGCCGAGCTGGTGCGGGCCGAGCCGGTCCGGGCCGAGCTGGTGCGGGCCGAGCTGGACTGGCCCGTCGGGCTCCCGGACGGCGGTCGGCACGGCTTCACCGCCCGTGACCGTGCCCGCCTGGACGCCGCGCTGCCCCGGCTGGCCGGGCAGCTCGCCGAGGCCCTGCCCGCCGAGGCGCGGCGGGTGCTGGTGCTCGGCTTCGAAGAACTGATGTACGCGCCGCTGCGCCTGGCCGACGCCCTGGCCGAGCGGCTCGGCGGTGACCGCGTCCGCTACTCCACCACCACCCGCTCGCCCGTCCTGGCGGTGGACGACCCCGGCTACGCCATCCGCACCCGGCTGGCCTTCCCCGCCCACGACGACCCGCAGGACGACGCCTCGCGCGAGCGCTACGCGTACAACGTCGCCCCCGGCAGTGATCCGGCACGGCGGTTCGACGCCGTCGTGCTGGTGGTGGACGACGTCGGCGACACCCCGGCGCTGCACCGGGGCGAGCGGGCGCTGCTCGGCCAGCTGCGGCAGGTCACCGACCGGGTGGTGCTCGCGGTGCTGCCCTCGCACCGGCCGGTGTCCCCGCCGTCGGCCGCGCCGCTGCCTCCGCTGCTGCCCGCGCTGTCGCCTGTGCAGTCGCCCTCGCCGTCACCCTCGGACGGGCCGGTGCCCGCACTGCCGACCCCCCTGTACGGGCCGGCGTTCTCGTCCTACCGGGCCGAGGAGGTGGCCTGGCTGCTCAAGGACCTCTCCGGGGTCGCGCTGGAGGCCCCCACCGAGGAGCGCGAGGAGGCCGTGCAGAACGGTGGCGCGCATTACGCCGAGTCGCTGCCGGTCGAGTACCAGCCCAGTCCCGCGTACCAGGAGCTGTTCCAGCAGGCGCTGCACGGCTCCGCCCGCCGGATCGCGCTCGCCGTCGGCACCGTCGCCGAGACGCTGCTGCGCGAGCGCGGCCCCGGGCTGGTGCTCGCCTCGCTGGCCCGGGCCGGTACGCCCGTCGGCGTCCTGATCCGTCGCTGGCTGGCCTTCGCCCACGGCCTGTCCGTACCGCACTACGCCGTCTCGATCGTGCGGGGCCGCGGCATCGACCCGGTCGCGCTGCGCTACCTGGCGGCCCACCACCGCGCGCAGGACGTGGTGTTCGTGGACGGCTGGACGGGCAAGGGCGCGATCACCCGGGAACTCGCCGACGCGCTGGCCGGCACCGGCTTCGATCCGGACCTCGCGGTGCTCGCCGACCCGGGCCGCTGTGTGCGCACCTACGGCACCCGGGACGACTTCCTCATCCCGTCCGCCTGCCTCAACTCCACGGTGTCCGGGCTGGTTTCGCGCACCGTCCTGCGGGCCGGGCTGATCGGCCCGGACGACTTCCACGGGGCCAAGCACTACGCCGAGCTGGCCGGGAGCGACGTCTCGGCGGCCTTCCTGGACGCGGTGGCCGGGTGCTTCGGAGAGGTCCGCGCATCGGCCGTCGAGGGCGCGGACCGGCTGGCCGCCGACCCGGACCGGGCGCCCGACTGGGCCGGCTGGGCCGCCGTCGAGCGGATCAGCGCCGAGTACGGCATCGACAACGTCAACCTGGTGAAGCCGGGCGTCGGCGAGACCACCCGGGTGCTGCTGCGCCGTGTCCCCTGGCGGATCCTCGCCCGTCGCGGCGCCGGCGCCGACCTGGACCACGTCCGGCTGCTCGCCGCCCAGCGCGGCGTCGAGGTCGAGGAGGTGGACGGCCTGCCGTACACCTGTGTCGGCCTGATCCACCCCCGCTACAGCCGCGGGGCGACCGGGGCCGACGGGCGGTCGGCGGTGTCCGGGGGGTCCGAGGCGCCGGAGGCGTCCGCGGCCTCTGCGGGGTCGGTGGTTTCGGTGGGGTCGGTGGCTTCGACGGCCTCCGTGGCGGGGAGGGATTCCTGATGAGTGTCCTGGTGGCCAGCGACCTCGACCGGACGCTGATCTACTCCGACCGGGCCCTCGCCCTGGACGTCCCCGACCGGCTCGCGCCGCGCCTGCTCTGCGTCGAGGTGTACCAGGGGCGGCCGCTGTCCTACATGACCGAACGGGCCGCCGGGCTGCTCGCCGACCTCGCCCGGCAGGCCCGCTTCGTCCCCACCACCACCCGGACGCCGGAGCAGTACGAGCGGGTCACCCTGCCCGGCCCGACGTCGGACCGGCTCCCCGAGTACGCGATCTGCGCCAACGGCGGGCAACTGCTGGTGGACGGCGTGCCGGACCACGACTGGCGCGCCGAGATCACCGCGCGGATCGACGCCGGCTCGGCCCCGCTGGAGGAGGTCGTCCGGCGGCTCGCGCTGTGCGCCGACCCGGAGTGGACGCACAAGCGGCGCGTCGCCGACGAGCTGTTCGCCTACCTGGTGGTCGAGCGCGCCGCGCTGCCGGCCGGCTGGCTGGAGGAGCTGACCGGCTGGTGCGCCGAGCGCGGCTGGGTGGTCTCGCTGCAGGGCCGCAAGGTGTACGCCGTCCCGGCGCCGCTCACCAAGAGCGCCGCCCTCGCCGAGGTCGTCCGGCGCAGCGGCGCGACCACCGTGCTCGCGGCCGGGGACTCGCTGCTCGACGCGGACCTGCTGCTCGCGGCGGACGCGGGGTGGCGGCCGGGGCACGGCGAACTCGCCGACAGCGGCTGGACGGCCCCCGGCGTCACCGCCCTGGAGGAGGTGGGGGTGACGGCGGGGGAGGAGATCGTCCGGCGGTTCCTGGCGGGGGTTACGGCGGGTTAGCGGCCGGCCGGCTGCTGTCCGGGTTGTCGTCCGGGTTGTCGTGCGGCTGTCGCCGGTTGTCGTCCGGTTGCTGTTCGGCTTCGGTCAGCCGCAGCAACCTCCGCCGCAGCAGCCGCCGCCACCCCCGCTCCCGCCCCCGGCGGCGGGGGCCGGTCGACCGGTGGCCGCGCCGGTGACGGCGACGGTGGACAGCAGCTTCACGGTGTCCTCGTGCCCCTGGGGGCAGAGGGCGGGGTCGTTGGCCTGCGCCATCGGGCGGCGGAGCTCGAAGGTGGCGCCGCAGGAGCGGCAGCGGAAGTCGTAACGTGGCATAACGGCAGGGTACCGAGGCCACCCCGCCGTTCTCCCGCCCTCACCGCTCAGCCGTCACCACTCAGCCGTCACCGGTCACCGATCACCCTCGACCGTCACCGGTCAGTGGTGCCCGCCCAGGTCACCGCGGATCAGCCCGATCACCCGCGCCGACGTCTCCCGCACCGCCGCCAACTCGGTGAGGAAGGCCCAGTAGTCGGGGTGCCGGCCGGCCGCCTCCAGCGTGGCCACCGCGCGGTCCAGCCGGGCCACCGCCTCGTCCAGCGGGGCGGCGTGCCGCGGGTCCGGCGCGCTGCGCCCGGCCATCGCCAGCCGCTGCGCGTCCCGGATGGCGAAGCGGGCGCGCTCGATCTCCCGGTTGGGGTCGTGCTGCACCTCGTTCAGCTGCCGCAGCCGGTCGTTCACCGCGGCGACCGAGCCGTCCGCGGTCTCCAGCAGCGCGCGGACCGTCCCGATCGCGCCGGTGGCCTCCGCCCAGCGCTGCTCGTCCCGGGCGCGGGCGGCCTCGGCGAGCTTGCGCTCGGCGGCGCGCCCGGTCTCCGCGACCTGGTCCGGCACCCGCTGCAGGTCCTGCCAGCAGGCGGCGCTGAACCGGCGGCGCAGCTCGCTCAGGGCGGGGTCGACCGTGCCGGCCTTGGTCTCGAGCGCCTGGATCCGGGTCCGCAGACTCGCCACCCGCCGGTCGATCTCCCGTGCCCGCTCCGGCAGCTGCGCGGCGTCGGCGGCGATCGCCTCCGCGCGCTGCCGCACGTCGTCCGCGCGCTGCAGGGTGCCAGCCACCCCGTGCCGGGCCGGGCCCTCGTTCAGCCGCCCCAGCTCCGGCGCCAGCTCGGCCAGCCGGGCCGCCAGGTCGTCCGCCCGCAGACCGGCGCCGCGCGCCTCGTCCAGCGCGTTGGAGGCGGTGAGCAGCGCGCGCTTGGCCTGCTCGACCGCGGGGGTGACCCGCATCAGCTGCTGCTCGGCGTGCTGGACGGTCGGCTGCAGGCGCTGCAGGAAGTCGTTCAGCTCGGCCCGGGCGGAGCCCAGCTGGCCCTTCACGTCCTCCAGTTGGCGCTTGGCCTGCGCCGCCGCGCCCGCGTCCAGGGCCTCGCTGTCCAGGTTGTGGGCGTCGAGGGCGCCCAGGTAGTTCACGGTGACCTGGTCGACCCGGCCGGAGATCGCCGCCAGATCGGCCAGCGCGCGCTGCACCGTCGGCCCGTCCTCCGCCGCACGGACGGTCTCCACCGCGAGCTGCACCTCGCGCTGGGTCTCCTCCAGCTCGTAGAACGCCTCCTGCGCCGCGGCCCGGGCCTCCCTCGCCCCCGCCCGCACACCCTCACCTGCGCCGCGCCGGCCCCACCACCCACCGGTCCCGGCCGACGCCAGCCCGACCGCGCCCAACGCACCCGCCAGCACCACCGGCAACACCAGCGCGTCCGCCAGCGCACTCCCCGCCCGACGCCGCCCCCGCCCGCTCCCGCCGGCCACCGTCACTGCGCGCTCCCTGCTCCGACCCGCTGATCCGGCCCCATTCTCCCCGATCACCCCACCGCCCCGGCACCCCCTCCCACCCCTCCACCCCGGACGCCTGGCCCACACCACCCCCGGGACCAGGTACCCTAGGCACTCGTCGTACGCCCATCGGGCCACGACGGGGGGCGCGTAGCTCAGTGGTAGAGCGCTGCTCTTACAAAGCAGATGTCGGCGGTTCGAAACCGTCCGCGCCCACCCCCTGGACGATTGAACGTGTACTGCGGCCCAGGTCAGGAGCATGCTCCTGACCTGGGCCGCAGTCGTTGCGGCAGTTCTGCGGCAGGCTCGGGCTGCCTTGTTGTCGGACTTGTCCTCCTGGACTTCCCCCAAACGATCACGGTGTCCGACTCGTCGGCGCCGGGCGCACCCCGGGTGTCGGGAGGGCGTGGTGCTGCTGGTAGGGAAAAGGGGTGACTACCAGGGCGTTTGATGCGGTGTTGTGTGATGTGGACGGGGTGATCCGGTTCTTCGACGGGGCCGGGGTGGCGGCGTTGGAGCGGGCGGCGGGGTTGGGGGAGGGGAGTACGGCCGGGGTGGGGTTCGCGCCGGAGAACGACCGGCCGTTGTTGCTGGGGCGGATCGGCAGGGCGGAGTGGGTGGAGTCGATCGCGCGCGGGCTGGCCGGGCGGGTGTCGGAGGGGCAGGCGCGGGGGTTGGCGGAGGCGTTCGCGAACTCGCCGTTCTGGGCGGACGAGGTCGTGGTGGGGATGCTGCGGCGGGTGCGGGAGCGCTGCCGGGTGGTACTGGTGACCAATGCGACGGCGTGGTTGGACGAGGACCTGGCGCGGATGGGGCTGACCGATCTGGCGCACGAGGTGGTGAACAGTTCCCTGGTCGGCAGTGCCAAGCCGGAGCGGCGGATCTACGAGATCGCGGCGGAGCGGGCCGGGGTGGCGCCGGAGCGGTGCCTGTTCGTCGACGACCGGCAGGAGAACGTCGATGCGGCGGTGGCGTTGGGGATGACCGGGGTGCTCTACCGGGGGCCGGAGGACCTGTGGCGGGCGGTGGCGCCGGTGCTGGGGTAGGCGGTGGTGGCCCGTGCCGGCTCCGTTGGGGTGGGGGCGACTCGACGGGCGGGGGTGGGCGGGCTGTGTTTGTGTGGCTGCAAACCGCTTGGGAGAGGTGAAGGCCGTGACCATGCCCCCGTTCGGATCGAACGATCCGTTCTCCGATCTGCTCAGCCGGTTCTTCGGGATGAGTCCGCTGGCCTCCCCGCCCGCCGTGCAGCGGGTGCCGATCGGGCGGCTGCTCAGCGAGTCCTCGCAGGAGCTGCTCGCGCTGGCCGCGCAGCGTGCGGCCGAGGACGGCTCCAGTGACCTCGACACCGCCCATCTGGCGTGGGCGGCCACCCGGGTGGAGCCCTCGCGGCGGATGCTGGAGCGGGCGGGCATCGATCCGGACCGGCTGTCCGGGGACTTGGAGCAGGCCCTGCCGTCCGGTGCCCCGGACGCGGTGGACGGCCGGCCGGCGCTCACCCCCTCGGCCAAGCGCGCCCTGCTCGCCGCGCACGCCCGCTCGCGGGCGGTCGGCGCTTCGTACATCGGGCCGGAGCACATCCTCGGTGCGCTGCTGGACCAGGAGCGCTCGGGCGCGGGGGTGGCGCTGCGCAACGCGGCGCCCTCGCAGGAGGCGCTGCACTCGGTCCTGGACGAGCGCGGCGCCGGTGGCGAGCGCGGTGGTGCGGGGGCGCAGCCGAGCGGGACGCCGACGCTGGACGAGTACGGGCGCGACCTCACCGAGGCGGCGCGCTCGGGCCGGCTGGACCCGGTGGTCGGGCGGGCCGAGGAGATCGAGCAGACCGTCGAGATCCTCTCCCGGCGGACCAAGAACAACCCGGTGCTGATCGGTGAGCCGGGGGTCGGCAAGACCGCGATCGTGGAGGGCCTGGCGCAGCGGATCGTCTCCGGGGACGTGCCGCAGAGCCTCGAGGAGAAGCGGGTGGTCACCCTCGACCTGACCGCGCTGGTGGCCGGCTCCAAGTACCGCGGCGAGTTCGAGGAGCGGTTGAAGAGCGTGATCGACGAGGTGACGGCGGCCGAGAAGAGCGTCATCCTCTTCCTGGACGAGCTGCACACCGTGGTCGGCGCGGGCAGCGGCGGCGAGGGCTCGATGGACGCCGGCAACATCCTCAAACCGGCCCTGGCACGCGGCGAGTTGAGCGTGGTCGGCGCGACGACGCTGGACGAGTACCGCAAGCACGTGGAGAAGGACGCCGCGCTGGAGCGGCGGTTCCAGCCGGTGCTGGTGCCGGAGCCGAGCGTCGAGGAGACCGTCGAGATCCTGCGGGGACTGCGCGACGCCTACGAGGCGCACCACCAGGTCCGGTTCACCGACGAGGCGTTGGACGCGGCGGCGACGCTCTCCGACCGGTACGTCAGCGACCGCTTCCTGCCCGACAAGGCGATCGACCTGCTGGACCAGTCCGGTGCCCGGGTGCGGTTGCGCAGCCTCAGCGGGTCCACCGAGGCGACCGGGGTGCAGGACCGGATCACCAAGCTGAAGCGGGAGCTGGAGGAGGCCGTCGCGGACGAGGAGTTCGTCCGGGCCGCCAACCTGAAGACCGAGCTGCGGCAGACCGAGGACGAGTTGGCGGCGATCGCCGAGTCCCGCGAGGAGGTCGTCGCGGTGACCCCCGACGACATCGCGCAGGTGCTGTCCTCCCGGACCGGCATCCCGGTCGCCGAGCTGAACGCGACCGAGAAGGAGCGGCTGCTCAAGCTGGAGGAGCACCTGCACGAGAAGGTGATCGGGCAGGAGGAGGCGGTCACCGCCGTCGCCCAGGCGGTGCGCCGCGGCCGGGCCGGGATGGGCGATCCGGAGCGGCCGACCGGCTCCTTCCTCTTCCTCGGGCCGACCGGCGTCGGCAAGACCGAGCTGGCGAAGGCGCTGGCGGCGCTGCTGTTCGGCGACCCGGACCGGATGATCCGCTTCGACATGAGCGAGTTCCAGGAGAAGCACACCGTCTCCCGGCTGGTCGGTTCCCCGCCCGGGTACGTCGGCTACGACGAGGCCGGGCAGCTGACCGAGGCGGTGCGCCGCAAGCCGTACAGCGTGCTGCTCTTCGACGAGGTGGAGAAGGCGCACCCGGATGTCTTCAACCTGCTGCTCCAGGTGCTGGACGACGGGCGGCTGACCGACTCCCAGGGGCGCACGGTCGACTTCCGCAACACCGTGGTGATCATGACCAGCAACATCGGCTCGCAGCGGATCCTGGAGCACGCGGGGGACGTGCGGCAGATCAGGGACGAGCTGATGCGCGACCTGCGGCAGCACTTCCGGCCGGAGTTCCTCAACCGGATCGACGAGGTGATCGTCTTCCACGCGCTCACCCGGAAGGACCTGCTGTCGGTGGTGGACCTGCTGCTGGAGCGCAGCCGGCGCCGGCTGCGGGCCCAGGACGTCCGGCTGGAGGTCACCGAGGCGGCCAAGGAGTTCCTGGTCAACCGCGGCTACCAGCCGGAGTTCGGGGCCCGGCCGCTGCGCCGGACGATCCAGTCGGAGCTGGACAACCGGATCTCCAACCTGCTGCTGGACGGTTCCGTGCGGGAGGGGGACACGCTGATCGCGGACCTGAGCGGCGGGGAGCTGGTGGTGACGCTGGTGCGGCCGGAGGCCTCGGCGACCTTCGAGGAGGCTGAGGAGAAGGCGCGGGCCGCCGCCGCGGACCGCTGAGGGAAGCGGGGCGGCTGCGGGTGAGTGCGGGCGGCTGCGGCTGCGGGCGAATGCGGACGGGTGCCGGTGCGGGCGGCTGCGGCTGCGGGCGAATGCGGAAGGGAGGCGGCGGTCAGCGCGCGGCCCGCAGGACCACCTCGCGCAGCAGCGGGTCCGGCAGGCCGCGCTTGCGCCACTCGCGCGGGTAGCCCAGCGAGACCTCCTCGAACGGCACGCCGTCGTAGCTGGTCCTGCGCGGGATGTGCAGGTGGCCGTAGATCATCGCCGCGGTGTTGTAGCGGCGGTGCCAGTCGGCGGTCAGCTCGGTGCCGCACCACTGGGCGAACTCGGGGTACCAGAGGACCTCGGTGGGGTGACGGACCAGCGGGTAGTGGTTGACGAAGACGAGCGGGACGTCCGGGTCGCAGGCCGCCAGCCGCTCCTCGGTCAGCCGGACGCGCTCGCGGCACCAGGAGTCGCGGTCCGGGAACGGGTCGGGGTGGAGCATCCGCTCGTCCGCGCAGACGATGCCGCTCTCGTAGGCGGCCGCCAGGGACGCCTCCTTGGTGCTCGTGCCCGGCGCGCGGAAGGAGTAGTCGTAGAGGAGGAAGAGCGGGACGATGCGGACCGGGCCGTCCGCGCCCTCCCAGACCGGGTACGGGTCTTCGGGGGTCAGCACGCCGATGCCGCGGCAGAACTCCACCAGGTGCTCGTAGCGGGCGACGCCGCGCAGTGGGAGCGGGTCCTCGGGGTGGGTCCACAGCTCGTGGTTGCCGGGCGCCCACACCACGCGGGCGAAGCGCTCGGCGAGCAGGCCGAGGGCCCACTCGATGCTGGTGGCGAGTTCGGCGACGTCACCGGCGACGAGCAGCCAGTCGTCGGGGTGGGTGGGCTGGAGCTTCTCCACCAGGTCGCGGTTCTCCTGGTAGGAGATGTGCAGGTCGCTCACCGCGAGCAGCCGTCCGCCCGTCGGGGCGGGTCGCGCCGCCTGTGCGTCGCTGCGGTTCTCCGCGGTCACTCCTGCCCCCTGAGGTCGTCCGGCCGATGTGGCCACCCTACGTGGCGGGCCGGGGGCGCGGGGCGGGTTGACGGGATCAGTGGTTCGACCGTTCCGCTTTGGCGCGGGTGAGTTGAGGACGGCTCAGGAGCTGAAGTCCATGAGCACGCCGTGCGAGGTGGCGGTGGTGACGGCGAGGATCACCAGCGAGGCGATGCCGAGCACCAGGCCGAGGACGGCGCGGCCGCGGCGGCTGGTGCCGCGGGCCAGGGCCAGGGTGGCGAGGGTGATGGCGATCGGGCCCAGGACGATGTTGAAGAGCAGGAGGCCCGGGAGGCCGAGGAGGAAGGAGGCGACGGCCAGGCCGTCGGCCTCGGCGGTCTCCCGGCGGCCGGTGTGCTGAGGGGTGGTGACGGTGCTCATGGCGGTGCGGGTCCTCTGGAACGGGAGTGGACGTGGGTGCGGTCCGGGGGGGGCGTCCGGGTCAGCGGTGACGCAGGCGGGCGATGCCCTCGCGGGCGCCGAAGGCGAGCAGCCAGGCGGTGATGGCGGCGGAGGCGGCGAGGAAGACCGGGAGCGAGGTGTGGGCGGCGGTGCCGATCAGGACGGCCATGGCGACCAGGGCGGAGAACAGGATCACGGCTGACTCCTTCGGCTGCGGCTGTGGTGCGCCGATTTCGGTTGACAAGTGTTCACTGACTTCTGTCACTGTACTCCGGCTGGCCAAGTTCGGCAAACGACTGTTTACTGAATGGCGTGAGTCACACCGGAGGGGCCAGACAGGCCCAGAAGCAGCAGAGTCGGCGGGCGTTGCTGGACGCGGGATTGCGCCTGTTGGCCGATCAGAACCTGGCCAGCCTGGGCGTCCGCGAGGTCACCCGGGAGGCCGGGCTCTCCCCGGCTGCGTTCTACCGGCACTTCCCGGACCTCGCCGCCCTCGGGGTCGCACTGGTCGAGGAGTCGCTGGCCAGTCTGCACGTGATGATCCGCTCGGTGCTCGCCGAGGCCGGCGGAGCCGAGGAGCTGATCGACCGTACGGTGGACGTGATCGAGCGGCACGTCCGCGAACACCGGTCGCACGTCCGCTTCCTGGCGCGCGAGCGGCACGGCGGGGTCCGGCGGGTGCGCGAGGCGATCGACGCCGAGCTCGGCCGCTTCGCCGCCGAGGTGGGGGCCGCGCTGGCGCTGCAGCCGGTCTCGCGGGGGTGGAGCGAGCAGGACCTGCGGATGCTCGCCGAGTTGTACGTGGACCACATGGTGTCGACGGCCGCCGCCCTCCTGGACGCGCAGGAGGCCGACCCGGAACGGGAGCGGCGGATCGCCGCCACCGCGCGCCTCCAGCTGCGGCTGATCAGCCTGGGTCGGCGTCACTGGCAGGGGAGTTGACTCGGTGGCGTAGCGGGAGCGCGGGCGCTCCGGCGCCGGTGGGGACGGTAACCGGTCATTGTGATCGGGACGGTTTCTTGGTCGTGTCTTGACTCTTGACAGGGGGTCATGTCCGCGACAGTTTTGGTGGACCCCCACACCGAGAGGTCTCTCATGAAGAAGCCGCTCATAGGCATGCTCGCCACGGCCTTGGCCGTCGGCGCCGGCGCCCTCGCCGGCGCCGCCCCCGTCCAGGCCGCTCAGACGTCCCAGACCGTTCAGACGTCCCAGACCGTCCGGACTTCCCAGGCCGCCCCCTCGGCCGCCGTCAACTTCGCCGGTACGGTCGCCCTCAGCAACTGCTCCGGCTCGCTGGTGCGGATGCCCGGCTCGGCCGCGAGCGATCCCGCGCTCGTGCTCTCCAACGGCCACTGCCTGGAGTCCGGCATGCCCGGACCCGGCCAGGTGGTCGTCAACCAGCCCTCCAGCCGGACCTTCACCCTGCTCAGCGCCTCCGGCGGCGGTCTCGCCACGCTGCGCGCGACCAAGGTGGTCTACGGCGCGATGACCGACACCGACGTGTCGATCTACCAGCTGAACACCAGCTACTCCTCGATCCAGTCCCGGTACGGGATCGCCCCGCTGACCATCGCCGCCGGCCACCCCGTCCAGGGCACCTCGATCAAGGTCGTCTCCGGTTACTGGAAGAAGATCTACTCCTGCTCGATCGACGGCTTCGCCTACCGGTTGAAGGAAGCCGACTGGACCTTCAAGGACTCGGTCCGCTACACCCCGACCTGCAACGTGATCGGCGGCACCTCCGGCTCGCCGGTGGTCGACGCCTCGTCCGGCCAGGTCGTCGCCGTGAACAACACGATCAACGAGAACGGCGAGCGCTGCACCCTGGACAACCCCTGCGAGGTCGACCAGAGCGGCACGGTGACGGTGCGCCCGGGCATCGGCTACGCCCAGGAGACGTACGGGATTCCGGCCTGCTTCGCCGCCGGCAACCGGCTCGACCTCACCCGCGCGGGCTGCACCCTGCCCCGCCCGTAGACCCGCACCCGCAGACCCGCACCCGCAGACCCGAACCCTGGGCACGCACCCGTCGGAGAGCAGCGCAACCCCAGTGACCAGCACTTCTACCCCGATGGGCCATCCACCGACGGCGGATGGCCCATTCGGCCGTCCACCGGGCGGCCGCCGTACCACCCGCACCGCAGAGTTGTGCCCACGAGGCGGCAGTCATGTCCGTTGACCAGATGGAGAGTTGATGACAACCACGCTGCGAAGGCTGCTGGTTTCCACCCTGCTGATACCGCTGCTCGCGTTCGGCGGCCTGGCGTCCCCGGCGCTGGCCGCCGACGCCCAGGGCGCCCGGGCGGCCGGGGCGGCCGGGTCGGCCCACGGCCGGAGCCCCGCCGACGACCCGAACGCCGACATCAAGGACCGCCTGGCGGCGATCCCCGGGGTGACCATCACCGAGGAGAAGCCGACCACCACCGGCCACCGCTACTTCATCGCCACCTACACCCAGCCGATCGACCACTTCCGGCCCTGGCTGGGCACCTTCCAGCAGCGCTTCAGCCTGCTGCACCGCGGCTACGACCGCCCGACCGTCTTCTACACCAACGGCTACACCCTGGGCACCAACCCGTCCCGGACCGAGCCCACCCGGCTGGTGGACGGCAACCAGGTCTCCATCGAGTACCGGTTCTTCACCCCCTCCCGCCCCGAGCCGGCGGACTGGTCCAAGGCCGGCATCCGGCAGGCGGCCGCCGACTCGCACCGGCTGGTGACCGCGCTCAAGCGGATCTACCAGCAGGAGTGGCTCTCCACCGGCGCCAGCAAGGGCGGCATGTCCTCCACCTTCTACCGCCGCTTCTACCCGGACGACGTGGCCGGCACGATCGCCTACGTCGCGCCGAACAACACAGACGTCAACGACTACGCGGCCTACAGCGAGTTCTTCCGCACCGTCGGCACCCCCGAGTGCCGGGACCGGCTGAACGCCGCCCAGCGCGAGCTGCTGGTGCGCCGCGACCGGCTGGTGGCCCGTTACACCGCCGACAACAAGGCGGCGGGCTCCACCTTCACCACCCTCGGCACCCCGGACCGCGCGTACGAGGCGGGCGTGCTGGACGTGGTCTGGGCGTTCTGGCAGTACAGCCTGGAGGCGGACTGCGCCAAGGTCCCGGTGGCCGCCACCGCGACCGACGACGAGCTGTACGCCTGGTTCGACGCGCAGTCGGGCATCACCGGCAACAGCGACCAGTCGCTGGCGAAGTACACCGCGTACTACTACCAGGCCGCCACCGAGCTGGGCGCGCCGTTCTTCGACGTCTCGTACCTGAAGGACCTGCTGCACTACGACTACAAGGAGCTCTACTCGGCCCGCAGCTACGTGCCGAAGGAGATCCCGACCACCTTCAACCGCTACGCGATGCCCGACATCGACCGCTGGGTGAAGCGCGAGGCCGAGCGGATCATGTACGTCTACGGCGGCAACGACCCGTGGGGCGCCAAGCCGTTCCACCTCGGCCGGGGCAGTGAGGACAGTTACGTCTACACCGTTCCCGGTGGCAACCACGGCTCCAACATCGGCAAGCTGCCCGCCGCGCAGTCGGCGGAGGCTACCGCCAAGGTGCTGGAGTGGGCCGGTCTGGGCGACCAGGACACCGCCCGCTCGCTCGCCAAGTCGCCGCAGTCGATCCCGGCCTTCGGGCCGCTGGACGTCGAGGGCCAGCGGCTGGAGCAGGAGCGCCGCCCGCTGTAGCGCTGCCCCCGCTGCAGTGCCGGCCGCCCTGGCGCGCCGGCCGGCAGCACCATGAACGGAGGAGGCCGCCCCGCTGCCCGGGGCGGCCTCCTCCTGCTTCCGCCCCGGTGCGAGGGAGCGGAAGGAGGCCGACGGCGGAGACGGCCCGGCCCCTCCCCGAAGCGATGAATCAGTGCTTCAATGCTTTCCGTGGCCTACCGACGCACGCCCGCCGTACAAGCCCGCCTGGATGCCCAGCGCGAGGCGGTACTGCAGGCGGCGGTCCTGCTGCTCGCCGAGCGCGGCTACGGCGGCTGCACGATGGCCGCCGTGGCGGACCGCGCCGGGATCGCCACCGGCAGCCTCTACCAGCACTTCGCCAACAAGGCCGAGCTGTCGGTGGAGTTGTTCCGGCGGGTGGTCACCCGCGAGATCGACGCGGTCAACGCGGCCGTCGCCCAGCGGGACACCCCGCAGCTGCGGATCGCCGCCGTGGTCGAGACCTTCGCGGCCCGCGCCCTGCGGGTGCCCCGGCTGGCGTACGCGCTGCTGGTCGAACCGGCCGACGCGGTGGTGGACGGCGAACGCCTGGTGTTCCGGCGGGCGTTCCGCGATGTGATCGCCGCCGAGATCGCCGCCGCCGTGGCGAGCGGCGAACTGCCCGAGCAGGACCCGGTGCTGACCGCCGCGGCCCTGGTCGGCGCGGTCGGCGAGGCCCTGGCCGGCCCGCTCGCGGCCACCCCCGGACGCGGCCGGGTCGCGCGCGGAAGCAACGCGGCCATGCGCGGAAGCGCCACGGCCACACCCGCAGGCGCCACGGCCACACCCGCAGGCACCACGGCCACACCCGCAGGCGCCACGGCCACACCCGCAAGCAGCACGGACACACCCGCAGGCAACGGGGCCACCGATCCTCGGGCGGTCGCCGCCGAGGTGGTCCCCGCCCTGGTCTCCTTCACCCTGCGTGCCCTTGGAGGACGCGATGACAGCGACGCATGAGGTCACCAACCAGGTGCCCCTGCCGTACGGACACGACACCGCCGCCGACCCCGCCCTGCTCGCCGCCCTGCGACGGGCGGGCGCCGGCTGGGCCGAGCCCGAGCTGCACGAGCTGGGCCGGCTGGCCGGCTCCGAGCAGGCCGCCGAGTGGGGCCGGCTGGCCAACGAGAACCCGCCGGTGCTGCGCACCCACGACCGCTTCGGCCACCGCGTCGACGAGGTCGAGTTCCACCCGTACTGGCACGAACTGATGCGCACCGCCGTCTCGTACGGCCTGCACGCCGCGCCCTGGCGGGACGAGCGCCCCGGCGCCCACGCCGCCCGCGCGGCCAAGTTCTTCGTCTGGGGCCAGGTCGAGGCCGGCCATACCTGCCCGATCTCGATGACCTACGCCGCCGTCCCGGCGCTGCGCGCGAACCCCTCCCTGGCCGGGGAGTGGGAGCCGCTGCTGGCCGCGAAGGAGTACGACTTCGGGCTGCGCGAGCCGCACGCCAAGCGCGGGCTGATCGCCGGCATGTCGATGACCGAGAAGCAGGGCGGCTCGGACGTCCGCAGCAACACCACCGCCGCGGTTCCGCAGCCGGACGGCACCTACCGGATCACCGGCCACAAGTGGTTCACCTCGGCGCCGATGTCCGATCTCTTCCTGACGCTCGCTCAGGCCCCGGGCGGGCTCAGCTGTTTCGCGCTGCCGCGCGTGCTGCCGGACGGCAGTCGCAACCGCCTGCACCTGATGCGACTCAAGGACAAGCTCGGCAACAAGTCCAACGCCTCCGCCGAGTTGGAGTACGACGGCGCGGTCGGTTGGCTGGTCGGCGAGGAGGGACGCGGCGTGCCGACCATCATCGAGATGGTCAACATGACCCGCCTGGACTGCACCATCGGCGCGGCCTCCGGGATGCGCTACGGCGCCACCCGTGCCGTCCACCACGCCCTGCACCGGCGGGCGTTCGGCAAGGCGCTGGTCGAGCAGCCGCTGATGCGCAACGTGCTGGCCGACCTGGTGGTGGAGTCCGAGGCGGCCACCACCGTCGCCATGCGGCTCGCCCAGTCCACCGACCTCGCCCTGGCCGGGGACGAAACCGAGGCGCTGGTACGGCGGTTGGGCCTGGCGGTGGCCAAGTACTGGGTGTGCAAGCGCGGTCCGGCGCACGCCGCCGAGGCGCTGGAGTGCCTGGGCGGCAACGGCTACGTGGAGGAGTCCGGGATGCCCCGGCTCTACCGGGAGGCGCCGCTGGTGTCGATCTGGGAGGGCTCCGGAAACGTCGCCGCCCTGGACGCGCTGCGGGCCATGGCCAAGCGCCCGGAGAGCGTGGAGGCGTTCTTCGGCGAACTCGACGCCGCCGCGGGCGCGGACCGCCGGCTGGACGCGGCCGTGGCCGCGCTGCGCAAGGAGCTCGCGGACCTGACCGACCCGGAGTACCGCACCCGCCGGCTGGTCGAGTCGATGGCGCTGGCCTTCCAGGGGTCGCTGCTGGTCCGGTACGGGGATCCGGCGGTGGCCGACGCGTTCTGCGCGAGCCGGCTGGGCGGCGACCGCGGTGCGGCCTTCGGCACCCTGCCGCCCGGGGCCGACACCGCGGCGATCATCGACCGCGCCCGCCCGGTGACCGCGTGAACGCCCACCGGGAGGACGGCCGGGAAGACCGCCGGGCGCACGGCCAGGAGGACGACCGGGAGGACGGCCAGGAGGCCGCGGGCGTACGGGAGTTCTGGCAGGCCCTGGGGCTGCCGGGGCTGATCGACGTGCACACCCACTTCATGCCGAAGAACGTCCTCGACAAGGTGTGGGCCTACTTCGACGCGGCCGGCCCGCTCATCGACCGGCCCTGGCCGATCACCTACCGCCAGGCCGAGGCGGAACGCGTCGCCCGGCTGCGGGAGTTCGGCGTCCGGGCGTTCACCTCGATGCTGTACCCGCACAAGCCCGGGATGGCCGCCTGGCTGAACGCCTGGTCCGCCGACTTCGCCGCCCGCACCCCCGACTGCCTGCACACCGCGACCTTCTTCCCCGAACCGGAGGCCGCCGGGTACGTCGCCCGCGCGATCGGTGACGGCGCCCGGGTGTTCAAGGCGCACCTGCAGGTCGGCGGTTACGACCCGACGGACCGGCAGCTGGACGAGGTCTGGGGGCTGCTCGCCGAGACCGGCACCCCGGTGGTCTCGCACTGCGGGTCCGGGCCGGTGGCGGGCCGGTTCACCGGCCCCGGCCCGATCGGCGCGGTGCTGGAGCGCCACCCCGGGCTGGTCCTGGTGGTCGCCCACCTCGGCATGTCGGACTACCGCGAGTTCCTCGACCTGGCGGAGCGCCACCCGGCCGTCCGGCTGGACACCACGATGGCGTTCACCGACTTCGTCGAGTCCGACGCGCCGTTCCCGCGCGGGGAACTGCCGCGGCTGCTCGGTCTGCGGGACCGGATCCTGCTCGGCAGCGACTTCCCCAACATCCCCTACCGGTACGTCCACCAGCTGGAGGCGCTGGCCGGGCTGGGCCTGGGGGAGGAGTGGCTGCGGGCGGTCTGCCACGACAACGCCGCGGAACTCTTCGGCATCAAGCCCGGGGACTGATCACCGCACCGCCCGCAGCACCCCCAGTGCGGCGGCGTGCAGCCCGGGCGCGGCGGTGAGGAAGCTGTCGGAGCCGGCCGTCCAGGCCGCCCCGGCGGCGTCCGTCACCGCCGCGCCCGCCTCGCTCGCGATCAGCGCGCCGGGCAGCAGGTTGCCCGCGTCCGGCCCGTACTCCCAGAACAGTGCCAGGTGCCCGGAGCCGACCTGCGCCACCTGCAGCGCGGTCGGGCCGAGGTTGCGCACCGCCAGCACCGCCCCCGCCATCGCGGACAGCGACTCGCCCGCCCGGCGCAGGGCCACCGGGTCCCCGGCGACCCGCGGCGGCTGGCTGGTGGCGGCGACGGTGATCGCCGGCTCGCGTTCCAGTGGGGTGATCGGCCGTCCGTCCAGCTCGGCGCCGCCGCCCAGGACGGCCCGGTAGGTCCGGCCGCCGTCCAGTTCCGGGGCGTGCACCACGGCCAGCACCGCGGCGCCGTCCCGGACCAGCGTGGCGGTGACCGCCCAGTGCGGGTGGCCGAGCAGGTACTGCACCGCGCCGTCGGTCGCGTCGCAGAGCCACCACTCGCCCTCGGCGGGCACCGAGCCGTCCAACTCCTCCGGCGCCCAGCCGGCCTGCGGGCGCAGCGCGGTCAGCCGCTGCCGCAGCCCGGCGGCGGCCGGGCCGTCCAGCTCGGCGAAGCGGGTCCCGGCCTCCTCGACGGTCCGTGCCGTGATCGGTGCGGTGGACCGGCGGGCCGCCAGTTCCGCGCCGACCTCGCGCACCGCGGCCGCCACACCCCCGGCCAGCGTCCACAGTTCGCGCATTTCGTGTGTGTCGCGCATTCCACGCATGTCGCTCATCGCGATGACTCCTCCCTGCTCCCGGACCGGTTCGCTCCGGTCTGCCGGGACCAGGAGTACCGTCGGTCCGGCCGAACAGGACGCTCAAGCCGCCGGAAACGGCGGGGATCGGACATCATGGACCTCTCCACTGCTGATCCGGACGCCGTGCTGGACGTCCTGGACCGCCGCCTGGTCTGCGCCCTCCAGGTGGACGGCCGGGCCGAGCCCGGCCGGATCGCCGAGGCGCTGGGCGTCTCCGCCCGGACGGTCACCCGTCGGCTGGCCCGGATGCGGCAGGCCGGGGTGCTGCGGGTGGTCCGGATGCCCGACGTCGAGGACGCCGCCGTGGGCGCGCTGCTGCTGCGGGTCCGGGTGCTGAGCGGCCGGGTGGACGCCGTCGCGCAGGCGCTGGCGGACCGCCCCGACGTTCCGTTCGTCGACGTGATGCTCGGTGGCCACGAGGTGGGCGCGGTCGTGCTGACCGGCGCCGGGGCCCGTGACCGGCTGCTGTACGGGCAGCTGCCCGCGACCGCCGCCGTCACCGAGACCACCACCCACGCGGTGCTGCACGCCTTCGCGGACGCCGGGCAGTGGCGGGCCGGCCACCTGACCGGGGAGGAGGTCGCCGCGCTCACCCGACCCGCTGTCCCGCGACCCGCTGTCCCGCGACCCGCCGCGCCGGGCCCCGCCGTGCCGCCGCCGCTGGACGACCTCGACCGCGCGCTGCTGGAGCGGCTGGGCGAGGACGCCCGACAGTCCCACGCCGTCCTGGCCGCGGCCGTCGGCGCGCCCGAGTCGACCGTGCGCCGCCGGCTGCACCGGCTGGACGGCCTCGGGCTGCTGCGCACCCACGCCACCGTCGACCCGCGCCTGCTCGGCATGGCGGTGGACGCCAACCTCTGGCTGGAGGTGCCGCCCGGCCGACTCTCCGAGGTCGGCAGCGCGCTGGCCGGCCACCCGCAGGTGCACGGCGTGTTCGCCACCAGCGGCCCGACCAACCTGCTGGCCACGGTGTTCTGCGCGGACCACGGCGAGCTGTACCGCTTCCTCACCGACACCCTCGGCCCGCTCGGCGCCGCCCGCGTCGAGACCACGATCACCGCCCGCGCGGTGAAGCGGGCGGGCGTGTCGCTCCGGCAGCCGCCCCGGCGGCCGTGACCGGCGGCTGTGACCGGTGGGAGGGATCGGTGGGCGGGATCGGTTGTCGTGGCCGCTGGGCGGGATCGGGTGGGACCGGGAGGCGTGGGCGGGGGCGTAGCGGAGGCCATTACCTGCGGGGTCATCGACGCCCGCGGCCGGCCCGGGCAGGGTGGAGGCACCCCGGTGAGGCCGCGACGGCCCCGGGCTCCCACCCCCTGACCGGAGGCGATCCGCCGTGTCCGCCCACGCGAACCCCCGCACCCCCGCCCGGCCGGGCTCCGCCTTCTCGTCGTGGACGGTGCGCGGCGTCCTCGCCCTGGACGCCCTGGTCACCGACGGCAACGGCCTGGCGTACCTCGCCTTCGCCGGCCCGCTCGGCGACCTGCTCGGCGTCGGCCGCGCCACCCTGACCGGCCTCGGGCTCCTCCTCGCCGGCTACGCGATCGCGGTCGGTGTGCCGGCCGCCCGGCGGCAGCCGCCGCGGCCGGCCGTGCTCGCGGTGATCGGCCTCAACCTCGGCTGGGTGGTGCTCAGCCTGGTCGCGGTGGCGGTGTGGCCGGGGCTGACCACCGCCGGGCTCGTCTGGATCCCGGCGCAGGCCGCGGCGGTGGGCCTGTTCGTCGTCCTGCAGTCCACCGCCCTGCGGCGGACCGGTCGTTAGGCGGAGCGGTCGTTGGGCGAGCGGTCGTTGGGCCGAGCGGTCGCTAGGTGTTCTGGCCCGTGGGGTCCGGCCCGACCGTGGACCGCAGGAACCGCGCCGTGTCCGCGTCGGCCGGGAGGAAGGTCTCCATGGCCAGCTCGGAGACGGTCACGTCCAGCGGGGTGTTGAAGGTCGTGACGGTGGAGAGGAAGGAGAGCACCCGCCCCTGGTGGCGGATCCGCATCGGCAGCGCGAACGGGAAGCCGTCCCCGGCCGGGCCGCTCGCGGGGCCCTGAGCCTGGCCGTCCCCGGTGCCGTCCCCCGGGCCGTCGTCCGGCTCGGGGTAGCCGCTGACCTCCTCGAACAGCCGCCGAAGCGGCTCGGCGCGGACCAGCTCCAGCCGGCGTTCCATCCGCTCCAGCAGGTGCCGCCGCCACTGCCGCAGGTTGACGATGCGCGGCGCCAGTCCGTCCGGATGGAGGGTGATCCGGACGGCGTTGAGCGGTGCCCGCAGCAGGTGCGGGGCGACCCCGTCGAGGAGCAGGCCGAGCGAGCGGTTGGCCGCCAGCACCCGGAAGCCGCCGTCGATGACGACCGCCGGGTACGGGTCGTGGGCGGCCAGCAGCCGCTCCATGCCGCCGCGCAGCGCGTCCATCGAGGGGTCGTCCAGCGGTGTCTCGGGGTACTGCGGGGCGTAGCCGGCGGCGAGCAGCAGGGTGTTGCGCTCGCGCACCGGGACGTCCAGCTGGTCGGCCAGCCGCAGCAGCAGCTCGCGGCTCGGGCGGGAGCGGCCGTTCTCGACGAAGCTGAGGTGGCGGGCCGAGGAGTCCGCCCGCAGGGCCAGTTGCAGCTGGCTGAGCTGCCGTCGTTCCCGCCAGCCGCGCAGCAGCGGGCCGACGCCGGTTCCCGTCGGGCTGCCCATGCCCGCCATGATCGTCATGGCCCAGGACGGTACTCGAACGAGCCCGGTCCGCGGGAGGGGACGAAGCGGGCGAGGAGGATCAGACGCCGGTGCTGGATCCCGGCCGGATGACCATGATGACCACGACCACGGCCCACAGCAGGTTGAACACCCCGGCCGTCATCGGCAGCAGGCGCAGGCCGCCGACGGCCTTGGCGCGCTGCTCGTCGGCCGGGTCGAGCGCGAGCGCGTCCACGGCGGCCTGCTGGCCGGGCAGCACGAAGAGCAGCAGCGCGAGCGCGGCGACCGCGGTCAGCACCATCGAGACGATCACCCAGGACTGGCCCATCACGTCCATCACCTGGGCCAGGCCGATGCCCAGCACCGGTACCGCGACCCCGAGCAGCGCGTAGACCTGGGTGATCCGGTGCAGGACGCGCAGCACGCCCGCGTCGGAGGCCTGGTCCGGTCCGCCGGCCAGTGCGGCCTTGGCCCGGCGCGGGAACATGCTGACGGCCACCGCGACCGGGCCTATGAACAGGACCGACACGAGGACGTGCAGGCTCAGCAGGAACTTGGCCATGGCGGGGCACCCTTTGGATCCGGTGGGCTGGGAAGCGGGCGCGCGCGGTCGGCGGGCCCACGACCAGGCACGCTAACACCGCTTATCCGCGGGCCTCCCGGCGCGGGTGCCCCGGCGCCCCGCCCGCTGCCGTCGGCCGTCAGCCCGCGGCCGTCAGCTCCACGATCCGCGGCGGGGCGGTGCTGACCGCCGCGACGGCGGCGCCGTGCTCCGGGTCGGTCCAGTCGACCAGGTGCAGGTCCTCGTGCCGGCCGCGCAGCGGCGCGCCCGGCGGTACGGCCAGCGGCAGGGCGGAGAGGTCGATCCGGCCGAGGGTGTCCAGGGTGGCCCGCCCGATCTTGATCAGCGACTCCTTGCGCACCCACAGCCGCAGGAACGCCCGGTCCGGCTCCGGGTCCGCCTCGACCAGCGCGAGTTCGGCCGGGGCCAGCACCCGGCGGGCGACCGCGCCCAGCGAGCCGCCCCGGGCGGACAGCTCGACGTCCACCCCGATCGGCTGGTGGCCGGCGCCCGCGGCGACCACGCCCCGGGTGTGCGACAGGCTCACGTGCACCCCGGGGTGGTCCGGCAGGTACGGCTTGCCGTGGTCGGCGAGCCCGCAGTCCGGGCACTGCTGGGCGAGCACCAGGCCGGCCGCCGGGACGCCGAGCAGCCGGGCGGCGCAGAGCCGGACCAGCAGGTGCCCGGCGGTGAAGTCGACCCGCCCGGACTCGTGCCGGAAACGCGCGGCGCGCTCCCGTTCGAGGGCGGTCAGCAGGTGCTCGCCCGCCTCCGGGTGCCGCAGCACCGCGTCGGCGGACGCGACGGCGACGAGCGGCGCGCTCTGGTCCTGGGCCTCGGTGGTCATGGCTCCAACCTAGCTCCCAGCCGGAGGGCGTCGACGGGGGCTGTCGGTCGGGCCGTCGGCGGGGGCTTCCACCCGGGCCGCCCGAGCCGACCCGACCCCGGTCGGCCTGCGCCGTCCCGGGGTCCCGGTCCTCCTGGTCCTGTCGGCCCACCGGGTACTCCGTGGGAGCCGACCCGGGGGTGGGGGTCAGGTCACCTCGCCGCGGCGGGAGAAGCGTTCCGCCTGCCACTCGCCGCTCTCCAGGACCTCGGCGAGCTGCCGGGCGGCGTCCCAGACCTCGGTGTAGGAGAGGTAGAGCGGGGTGAAGCCGAAGCGCATCAGGTCCGGTGCGCGGAAGTCGCCGATCACTCCGCGCTCGATCAGGGCCTGCACCACCGGGTAGCCGTCGGCGTGCCGCAGGGCGACCTGGCTGCCGCGCCGGGCGTGCTCGCGCGGGGTGACCACCTCGATGCCGTCCAGGCCCTCGGTCAGGGAGATGAACAGATCGGTCAGCGCCAGGCTCTTCGCCCGCACCGCCGCGAGGTCGGCCCGCTCCCAGACGTCCAGCGAGGCGTCGAGGGCGGCCTGGCCGAGCAGCGAGGGCGAGCTGGTCAGGAAGCGGCCGATGCCCTGCTTGGGGTCGTACCCGGGCTCGAAGGCGAACGGGCGGGCGTGCCCGAACCAGCCGCTCAGCGGCTGCGGCGGACCGGCCGCCAGGTGGCGCTCGGCGACGTACAGGAAGGCCGGGGAGCCGGGGCCGCCGTTCAGGTACTTGTAGGTGCAGCCGACCGCGAAGTCCGCGTTCGCGGCGCCGAGTTCGACCGGCAGCGCGCCCACCGCGTGGCACACGTCCCAGATCATCAGCGCGCCCGCGGCCTGCACCCGGGCGGTGATCCCGGGCATGTCCAGCAGCTCGCCGGTGCGGTAGTCCACGTGCGAGAGGACGACCGCGGCGACGTCGCCGTCCAGGTGCCGGTCCAGCTCCTCCGGCCGGACCAGCGCGCTGCGCGTGTCCTCGACCAGGCCGGTCACGCCCTCGGCGATGTACAGGTCGGTCGGGAAGGCCTCGGCGTCGCCGAGCACCGTGTGCCGCCCCGGGCGCAGCCGCAGCGCGGCCGACAGCACCTTGAACAGGTTCACCGAGGTGGTGTCGCAGACGACCACCTCCGCCGGATCGGCCCCGATCAGCGGCGCGATCCGCCGTCCCAGCCGGTACGGCTGCTCGAACCAGCCGGCGTCGTTCCAGCTGCGGATCAGCTCCCGGCCCCACTCCTCCTCGACCACCCGGCGCACCCGCTCGGGCGTGCGCACCGGCAGCGCGCCCAGCGAGTTGCCGTCCAGGTAGATCACCCCGTCCGGCAGCGCGAACTCCTTGCGGAACGCCGCCAGCGGGTCGACGGCGTCCAGCGCCGCGCACTCCTCGCGCGTGGTCATGCCCATCTCTCCCTCGTCACCCTTGCTCACAGCTCGTCCGCTCACAGCTCGTCCGCTCACAGCTCGTTCCGGATCGTCCACAGCTCCGGGAACACGTCCTGCTCGGCCGACTTGCGCAGCCAGGTCAGCCCGCTGGAGCCGCCCGAGCCGGGCTTGCCGCCCATGGTCCGCTTGACCGCCGAGAGGTGCCGCTGGCGCCAGCGGGTGACCCGCTCGGCGACGTCCAGCAGGGCCTCGCCGAGCGGCTGCAGCGCGGCGAACTCCGGCTCGGTGTACACCCGGCGCCAGGCCGCGGCGACCTCCTCGGACGGGTGGTAGCGCTGCTCGGAGGGCGCCGGGCGCAGCGCCAGGCCGTGCCGCGCCAGCAGCGCCAGCGCCTCGTCGTACAGGCCGGGGGAGCGCAGCGCCCCGATCAGCTCGTCCTGGGTCTGCGGCATCCCGTCGTACATCTTCAGCAGCGCGGCGTTCTTGTTGCCGAGCAGGAACTCCAGGTGCAGGAAGGCCGCGGACTGGAAGCCGGAGGCCTCGCCGAACAGCGAGCGGAAGGAGTTGAACTCCTGCGGCGTCATGGTGGCCAGCAGGTCCCAGGACTCCACCAGCACGTCCTGCGCGTGGGTGCCCCGGCGCAGCGCGGCGAGCGCGGCGGGCAGGTCGTCCTCGCGCAGCGCCTGCCGGGCGATCGTCCACTCGTGCCGCAGCAGGTCGAAGAGCAGCTCCATCACCTGGGTGGTGACGATGAACGACAGCTCGGCGGGCTCCTTGCTGCGCGGGTGCTGCAGGCTGTGCAGCTCGTCCAGCCGGGCGTACTGGGCGTACGGGGTGCTCCGGCCCGGCGTCCCGCTCCTACCGAACGACAGGTTGGGTGTCTCCACCGTGTCGTGCCCCATCCCGATCCTCCTGATCCGTCCGGGCCCCGTCGCCCGCTCCGGTGAACCGGACGGACTGCCCGGTTCCACCGGGTGCCCATTGTGCGGCGGTGGTGGCCCCCGCTTGAATGGTCGACGGACACCGCAACCGCCGTCGGAGCTGTTGATCGCGAGGCGTTCGGCCGGTTCGCTTTACGAATGAAAATCCCTTGATCCGAACCACCCGGGGAGTCGCCATGGACGCCGTCGACCGCCGCCTGCTGGCCGAGCTGCAGGCCGACGCCCGGCTCTCGTACAACGAACTCTCCCGTCGGGTGAGTCTGTCCGCACCCGCGGTGGCCGAACGGGTCCGCCGCCTGGAGGCCGAGGGCGTGATCAGCGGCTACCACGCCCACGTGGACCCGACCCGGGCCGGACTGCCGATCACCGCGCTGGTGCAGATCCAGTGCTACGGCCCGCGCTGCGTGCTGCGCGACCCCGACGTGGCGACCTGGCCGGAGGTGCTCCAGCTGCACCGGGTCACCGGCGGGGCCTGCTGCGTGCTGCTGGTTGCGGTGCCGACGATGGCCGAGTTCGAGGCGCTGTGCGACCGGCTCGGCGGCTACGGCCAGCCGTCCAGCTCGATGATCCTCTCCAGCCCGGTGCCGTGGCGGCCGCTGGCGCCGCGCTGACCGGAGCCGTGCCGACCGGAGCGCGGGCGAGCGCGGGAACAGGCGCGCGTGGCCGCTGGCCTTGACGCGGACGTCAGGGAGTAGGTTCCAGCGCATGTCGAACGAGCGCCACATCCTGCTGTTGCCGGGGAGCCTGCGGGCCGGTTCCACCAACGAGACCGTGCTGCGCACCGCGGCCGCCGTCGCCGCCGCCACCCCGGGCCTGCGGACCACGTACTACACCGGGCTGGCCGGGCTGCCGCACTTCAACCCGGACCACGACACCGACCCGCTGCCGGAGCCGGTGGCCGCGCTGCGGGCCGCGATCGGGGCGGCCGACGCGCTGCTGGTCTGCACGCCCGAGTACGCCGGGACGCTGCCGGGCTCGTTCAAGAACCTGCTGGACTGGACGGTCGGCGGGGTGGAGGTCTCGGAGAAGCCCACCGCCTGGATCAACGCCGCCGGGGCGGGCCGCGGCGGGGGCGCCGAGGCCACCCTGCGCACCGTCCTCGGTTACACCGGCGCGGCCGTGGTGGAGGAGGCCTGCGTCCGGATCCCGCTGGAGCGCGGGGCGGTCGGCCCGGACGGGCTGATCGCCGACCCGCTGGTGCGCGCGCGGATCGGCGAGGTGCTGGCGAAGCTGGCGGCGGCCTGACCGGTGCCGACCGGGGTCCGAGCGGGGGTTGACCGGGCCCCGCCCGTGCGCCGTCCTGGCCGTGGCCCGCTCGCCGTCCGGCAGCCGGGCCCGGGTTCAGTGCGCCGGAGGCAGGTGCACCCCGAGCCCGGCCAGGCCCTCCAGGAACAGCTCCACGCCGACCGCCGCCAACAGCAGCCCGAGCAGCCGGGACAGCACCTCCAGCGAGGTCCGGTGGGAACGCTGCAGCAGCGGTGCGAGCAGGGCCACGCAGAGGTAGTTGATCACCGTGACGGCCACGTACGCCCCGGCGATCGCGGACTTCCAGGCCCAGTTGTCCTGGGTGAGCGAGGCGACCAGGACGGCGGTCACCGCGAGCGGGCTGGCGATGTACGGCAGCAGCAGCTCGCGGATGCCGTCCACCAGCGGGTTCGACAGGTGGTCGTCCTGCTCGCCGTCGCTGCCGAGGTGGACGCCGAAGACCAGTGCGACGGCGTAGACGAAGAAGATCAGCCCGCCCGCGAGCTGCAGCGACTGGTCGCTGATGTGGAAGAGGGTGCTGACCTCGTCCGCCGTGAACCCGAGCACCAGGCCGATCACCGCCGAGATGAGCGTGCTCCACGCCGCCAGCCGCCGCAGCTCCCCGGTGCTGCGGGTGGTGGCCAGCCGGGCGAAGGACAGCAGGGTCTTCGGCGGTCCGACCACGGCGAAGAAGGTGATGAACGCGCTGCTCAGGTTGAAGACGAACATGCGCCCAGCATGACCGCGGCGCCCCGGGCGGCCGGACCGCCACGCCCCACGGTCGGGCGTGGCGCGGGTCTCCCCTGCCCCCGGTTCGTCCCCGTCCGCGTTTCATTCCCGGTCTGCGGCGAATTCGCCCGGATGGCGGCACCGGGCTCGAACGGGTGGACGGTCTCGGTTGCTATGGAGGCAGGACTGCCCCGGGGGCGGGCTCCACCGGTACCACCACCGGCGGGGACCGCACCCGCGGGCAGGGACCACTCCGCCGCGGAAACGAGGATGCGACATGTGCCTGAACCGGAAGGACCTGGGCCTGCTGGCCCTGCGCAGCGCGGTCGGCGGGGTGCTGATCGCGCACGGCACCCAGAAGCTGTTCGGCTGGTTCGGGGGCGGCGGCCTGGAGGGCACCACCCAGGCCATGGACCACATGGGCTTCCACCCGGCCCGGGAGAGCGCGATGGCGGCCGGCCTCGGCGAGGCGGGCGGCGGCGCGCTGCTGGTGGCCGGGCTGGCCACGCCGGCGGCCGGTGCGGTGGTGGCCGGGACGATGGCGACGGCGGTGGCGGTGCACGCCCCGGCCGGTTTCTTCGCCATGGGCGGCGGCTACGAGTACCCGGCCTTCCTCGGTGCGACCGGCCTGGCGATCGGCCTGGCCGGCGCCGGCCGGTACTCGCTGGACCACCTGACCGGCCACGTCTTCGACCGCTCCTGGATCGGCGCGCTGGCCTTCGTGTCGAGCGCGGCCGGGGCGTACGGCGTGGTGGCGCGGCGCCGGCACGTGGTGCGGCTGCGCGAGGAGCGGGCCGCCGTGGAGGCGGACGAGCAGGAGGGCTCCGGGCTGTCCTGACCCGGCCCGGGGGACCGGCCGGGGACCTCACGGCCCGGCCCGGGGCCCGGCCCGCCGTCGGTCTGAGGTCCGTCCCGCTGCCGTCCCGCTGCCGTCCGGCGGCCCGGCCCGGGGCCCGCACCGCCGTCGTCCGGCGACCCGTCCCGGGGTCGGGCGAGCGCGGTCACCCGGAGGCAGCAGCCCTGCTGGCGGCTGTCCCCGGGCCCTCGGAGGGTGGGCGGGAGGCGTGCCGGACAGCCCGGCGCCGACCGGAACCGGCCGACCGGAACCGGCCGATCCGGAAACGAGGGACCGCATGGACCGCCAGCCGCTCACCCGGGGCACCGCCCCGCGTCCGAGGGTCACCGCGCAGGACCTGGAGGCGTCACCGCTGCGCCGCCGGCCCCACGCGCTGGCCGGGGTGCTGACCGCGGCGCTGGTCGGCGTCGCGGCGCTGGCGGGCTGCTCCTCCGGCCAGAGCGCGAGCAGCGTCGCCTCCGAGGCGGCGTCCGCGGTGGCGAAGGGCGCGAGCGCCGCCGCCTCCGCCGCCTCGGCGCTGGTCTCGGCGGCGGGCGGGGCCGGGTCGGCGCTGGCCTCGGCGGCCGGCGGAGCGGGGTCCGCGCTGGCCTCGGCGGAGGCGCGGGCCTCGGAGGCGGTGTCCTCGGCCTCCTCGGCCCTCGCCGGGATCAAGGGCGGGCTGGACGCGAAGGGCGACGTGACGGTCGGGGCGGTGACCACCGGTACGGACAACAAGGTGCAGGTCCAACTGACCGTCACCAACCACGGCCAGCAGTCCTACCGGTACGTGATCCAGGTGAACTTCACCGACGAGTCCGGCAAGGTGGTCGACGCCACGGCGGTGACCGTCCAGGACCTGGCCGCGGGCCAGAGCGTCCAGGCCGCCGCGCGCAGCAACCGGGAGCTCTCCGGCACGGTCAAGGCCGAGGTGGCCAACGCCGTCCGGTACTGACGGCCCGGCTCGGTGCGGGTGCGGAACCTTAAGCGGGACTCAAGGCCCAACGGGACCCCTTGACGGGTGAGTTGGTCTAGTCCATTTTTATTCCCCAGGTGCAGGGAGCCCCTGAACCGGCGCCGGCGGCCTCGTGTCGCCGGCGCCGGTTCGGCGCATCCCGGTGTCCGTCATGGCCTGATCCGCTCGATTCCCCACCCTTTCCTGTCATGTCCCGGTCGTCCGGCCCCACCCCGGACGCGCGCCCCCGGGACCGGCGGGAACCCCCACGACCAGGAGTCACGCACCCATGCTGCGCTCACGCATCGAAAGGGCCGGGGCCCCGGCCCCGCAGGGCGGCCGCCGACGCCGCCCGAAGAGCCTGACCGCCGTCGCGGCCGGCACCACCGCCTCCCTGCTGCTCGGCGCGGGCCTCGCGCTGTCCGGCGGCGCCGCGGCCAACGCCGCGACCACCAACAGCACCGGCGCGCCCGCCACCAGCGGCGGCATCAAGGTCGCCTACTTCGACCAGTGGTCGATCTACGCGAACGGGTACTACCCGAAGACGATCCAGGACACCGGCGTGGCCGGGAAGCTGGACTACCTGATCTACGACTTCGCCAACATCCACCCGAGCGACCTCGGGTGTTTCGAGGCCACCAAGGCCGCCGACACCAACGACAACAACCCCAACGCGGGTGACGGCGCGGGCGACGCGTTCGCCGACTACCAGAAGAGCTTCGGCGCGGACATCTCGGTCGACGGCGTCGGCGACGTCTGGAACCAGCCGATCGCGGGCAACTTCAACCAGCTGAAGAAGCTGAAGGCGAAGAACCCGAACCTCAAGGTCCTGATCTCGCTGGGCGGTTGGACCTACTCCAAGTACTTCTCGTCGGCCGCGGCCACGGACGCCTCGCGCAAGCACCTGGTGTCGTCCTGCCTCGACATGTTCATCAAGGGCAACCTCCCGAGCGACGCCGGCTTCGGCGGCCCGGGCACCGCGGCCGGCGTCTTCGACGGCGTGGACATCGACTGGGAGTACCCGGGCGGCGGCGGCCACGCGGGCAACGTCTCCAGCCCGGCCGACAAGCAGAACTTCACGGCGCTGCTGAAGGAGTTCCGCACCCAGCTGGACGCGCAGGGCAAGGCCGACGGCAAGACCTATGCCCTGTCGGCGGCGGTCGGCGCCGGCCAGGACAAGATCATGAACGTCGAGACCGACAAGGTCGGCCAGTACCTGACCTTCCTCGACGTCATGACCTACGACATGCACGGCGGTTGGGACGCGCAGGGCCCGACCAACCACCAGGCGCCGCTGTACTCCGGCCCGAACGACCCGTCGACCCCGGCCAAGCCGGGCAACGGCAAGTACTCGATCGACAACGCCATCAAGGCGTGGACGGTCGGCGACGCGCAGTACGGCATCCCCGGCGGCTTCCCGGCCAACAAGATCAACATGGGTGTGCCGTTCTACTACCGCGGCTGGACCGGCGTCCAGAACAACGGCAAGAACGGCCTCTTCCAGCCCGCCGCCAACCCGGCGGCCGGTGCGGCGATGTCCGGCAACGTCCCCGGCATCCAGATGTTCAAGGAGCTCTCGGGCTTCGTCGACAACCCGTCCAAGACCTTCTGGGACGACACGGCCAAGGCCACGTACTTCTACGACGGCAACACCTTCTGGAGCGGTGAGGACACCAAGTCGATCCAGGCCAAGATCGACTACGCGCACTGCAACGGCCTCGGCGGCTCCTTCGCCTTCTCGCTGTACGACCTCGGGACCAAGACCGGCCTGTTCGACACGATGGTGAACGCCACCAACGGCTCCGCCGCCGGCTGCCCGGCCCCGCCGACCGGCACCCCGACCCCGACCCAGACGCCGACCGGCACCCCCACCGGCACGCCGACCGGCACCCCCACCGGCACGCCGACGGGCACTCCGACCGGTACGCCGACCGGCACCCCGACCACGCCGGCCACCTGCTCGGCCGCCCCGAGCTGGGACGCGAACACCACCTACGCGGCCGGCGGCACCAAGGTCTCCTGGAAGGGCCACTACTACACCAACAAGTGGTGGACCAAGGGCGACGACCCGAGCCTGAGCGGCCAGTGGGGCGTCTGGACCGACAACGGTCCCTGCTGACGACCCGCACCACCGGATGACCGGGGGTCCGACGGACCCCCGGGGCACACGAAGAGGTCCGGCCCGCCGGGGGAGCATCCCCGGCGGGCCGGACCTCCGTCGTTCCCGCGAAAGGCCGGATGCCAACGGGGAGTCGGCCGGCCCCGGTCGGTTCGTCTGCCGACCCCGGCCCGTTCGGTCGCCGATCCGGCCCGTTCCGGCCGTGCCCCGGCCCGCCGGTCCGGGCTCAGGCCAGGTCGACGGTGCGTCCGAGCGCGTCCGGCTGGCTCTCCTCGATCCGCCGCAGCATCCGGGCCAGCAGGGCGGAGAGCGCGCCGCGCTCCTCGCCGGCGATGTCCTGGAGCAGCTCCTCCTCGAACACCGCCGCCATCCGCATCGACTCCAGCCACTTGTCGCGGCCGGTCTCGGTCAGCTCGATGATCACCCGCACCCGGTTGGACTCGTCCCGCTCCCGGGTGACCAGGCCGTCGGCCACCATCCGGTCGATCCGGTGCGTCATCGCCGCCGGGGTGAGCCCGAGCCGCTTGGCCAGCTCGCCCGGCCCGAGCCGGTACGGGCTGCCGGAGACCACCAGGGCCTTGAGCACCTCCCACTCGGCGGAGGTGATTCCGAGCACAGTCAGTTGACGGTCGTACGCCACGCCCATCCGCCGGGAGACCCGGTTGAGGGTCTGCACGATGGTCTCCACCTGGGGGTCGACGGTGGGGAACTCCCGCTGGTACAGAGCGACTTGTTCGGCGATGCCGAACTCCAGGGGGGTGGCCGGGGCGGGCTTGTGACCAGCCGGCGCCGGCTTGTCCGTAGTCATGCGGACCAGTGTCGCACGAGGGTGCACTCCTTAAGCCTTTGACTCGGCAGTCTTCCGGTGCTAAGACTTTATCTCGTCAAACTTTAGCTCTGAAATCTTCTGGACTTAAGAGTATCCAGTCGAACCTTGGAAGGGATGTGCACGGTGACCGGCACGGTGAAGCAGCAGAGGCAGCAGCGACGTGAGGCGGGCAGCCCGCTGCGCCGCGTCCAGATCGGCAACGCGCTCAGTGCGTTCGGCAGCGGGTTCACGATGCCGTACATGTTCGTGTACGTGGACCAGGTGCGCGGGCTGGGTTCGCTGGCGGCCGGGATGGTGTTCACCGTCTTCGCGCTGGCGGCCCTCGCCGTCCTGCCGCTGACCGGGCGCGGCATCGACCGGTACGGCCCCCGTCCGGTGCTGCTGGCCGGCACGGCGCTCGCCGCCACCGGCGCGTTCGCCTTCGGCCACGCCACCGGCACGCCGGCCCTGCTGGTCTCCTCCTTCCTGTTCGGCGCGGGTGTCACCACCTGTCAGCCGGCGCTCGCCACGATGATCGTCCGCTGCTCGACGGCGGCGACCCGCTCGCACGCCTTCGCGCTGCAGTTCACCCTGGTCAACCTGGGCATGGGCATCGGCGCGCTGGTCGGCGGGCAGATCGTGAACGTCGCCGACCCGGCCAGCCTGACCAGGCTGTTCACCATCGAGGCGGCGACCTTCCTCGGCCTGGCCCTGGTCGCCGGCACCGCCCGGATGCCCCGGATCCAGCTGAGCGTCGTGCACCGGAAGAGCGACGGCCCGACGGGCCTGCGCGCGCTGGTCGCCGACAAGGCGATGCTGCGGCTCTGTGTGCTCGCCGGGCTGATCTTCTTCACCTGCTACGGCCAGTTCGAGTCCGGCGTCGCGGCCTTCGCCACGGACACCGTCGGCACCGCGCCCTCCACCCTGGGCTTCGCGATCGGCGCCAACGCGCTGACCATCGTGGTGCTGCAGATGTTCATGGTGCGGATCACCGCGCGCCGCCGCCGCACCACCGCGATGGCCGCGGCCGGCCTGGTCTGGCTCGGCGCCTGGGCGATGGCCCTGGTGGCCGGTCTGATCCGGACCGAGACCTTGGCCGCCACGGTCGCCATCGTCTCGATCTACGCCCTCTTCGGCGTCGGCGAGTCGCTGCTCGCGCCCACCATGGGCCCGATGGTCGCGGACCTCGCCCCGGCCCGGCTGCTCGGCACCTACAACGCCGGGTACGCCCTGGTGAAGCAGATCGCGATCGCGGTCGGCCCGGCCGTCGGCGTGCTGCTGGTCGGCTCCGGCACCTGGCCGCTCTACCTGGCGGCGATGGCGGGCTCGACGCTGCTGGTCGTCGTCCTGGCGCTGAAGCTGCGCGGGCACCTCACGCCGGAGCAGGACAACGCCGCCCCGGCCGTGGTCCGCGCCGTCCCGGTCCGGGAGCTGCAGACCGCCGCGTAACCGCCGCGTAACCGCCGCGTAGTCGAAGAGTGCGCACGGGTGTTCGGCAAGGGCGCCGACCAGGTCACCTGGTCGGCGCCCGTCGCGCTTGGCTTCACGACCACCGCCACATAGTGTCAGTGGCTGTTGACCGCCCGGATCGGCCGCAGCGCCGGGGCCCGGGCAGAGCAGACAGGCGAATCGGCGAGGCTATGACGCAAGCGGCGCTCACGCACCCCCCGGCGGCCCCGGCCCCCGTCGCCCCCGCACCGGCCCCCCGCAGGGGCACGGTCCGCTGGGCGGCCGACCGCTCCGGCTGGCTCGGGCCGATCGGCGTCGCGCTGTTCGCGGGCCTGCTGCGGTTCTGGAACCTCGGCTACCCCAACGCCTTCGTCTTCGACGAGACGTACTACCCCAAGGACGCCTGGTCGCTGCTCCGGCAGGGCTACGAGGGCACCTGGCCCGACCACGCCAACGCCGACATCCTGGCCGTCCCGCAGTCCGTCCCGCTCGGTTCCGCGCCCGAGTTCATCGCGCACCCGCCGTTCGGCAAATGGGTGATGGCGATCGGCGAGCAGCTGTTCGGTCTGCACCCCTTCGGCTGGCGGTTCATGACCGCCCTGCTGGGCACCGTGACCGTGCTGATGCTGGCCCGGATCGGCCGTCGGCTCTTCGGCTCCACCCTGATCGGCTGCACCGCCGCACTGCTGATGTCGGTGGACGGCCTGCAACTGGTGATGAGCCGGGTCGGGCTGCTCGACGGGATCCAGATGTTCTTCGTGCTCGCCTCCTTCGGCGCCCTGCTGATCGACCGCGACCACGCCCGTGCCCGGCTGGCGGCCGTGGCGGGGCCGGACGGGGACGCC
This sequence comes from Kitasatospora sp. NPDC086791, assembly GCF_040685975.1. Lineage (NCBI taxonomy): Bacteria > Bacillati > Actinomycetota > Actinomycetes > Kitasatosporales > Streptomycetaceae > Kitasatospora > Kitasatospora sp. NPDC086791. Next base: position 149,643 of record NZ_JBFBOC010000006.1, read on the forward strand.
GACCGGGTGGGGCTCGGGTGGCGCCCCTGGCGGATCGCCGCCGGGGTGTTCATCGGCGCCGCCTGCGCGGTGAAGTGGAACGGCGCCCCGATCCTCGCCGCCTTCGGCGTGCTGACCGTGCTGTGGGACCAGGCCGGCCGGCGCGGCGCCGGAGCCCGCCGCCCCTGGCGCTCCATGCTGCGCCGGGACGCCGGACCGGCCGTCCTCGCCATGGTCGGCTCCGCGCTGGTGGTGTACGTCGGCGCCTGGGGCGGCTGGCTGCTCAACGGCGGGAGCGGCGGCGTGAACGGCGGCGGGTACGACCGGCACTGGGCGGACGGCCGCGCCGGGCTCTCCCCGGACAGCTTCCTGGGCGTCCCGCTGCCGCAGGTGTCGATGAGCTGGGTGCCCGCGCCGCTGCGCAGCCTGTGGCACTACCACTCGCAGATGTACGACTTCAACACCGGCCTGAGCACCCCGCACGCCTACCAGTCCAACCCCTTCGCCTGGCTGGTCGACGCCCGCCCGGTCTCGATGTACTGGGAGCAGGCCCCGAACGGCACCCGCGGCTGCACCTCCTCCGGCGGCTGTACGGCGCAGATCCTGGGCCTGGGCACGCCGTTCCTGTGGTGGGCGGCCTGCTTCGCGCTGGTCTACCTGCTGTGGCGCTGGTTCTTCCGGCGGGACTGGCGCTCGGGCGCGGTGCTCTGCGCGGTCGCCGGGATCTACCTGCCCTGGTTCCGCTACCAGGAGCGGACGATCTTCTCCTTCTACATGGTCGTGCTGGTGCCGTTCCTGTGCCTGGCCGTCGCCCAGATGCTCGGGGCGGTGCTCGGCCCGCCCGGCTGCACCCGCGAGCGCCGCCGGATCGGCGCGATCGCGGCCGGGGCGGTCGTGCTGGCGATCGTCGGCTGCTTCGCCTTCTTCTACCCGCTGTACACGGCGGAGGTGATCCCGATGTCGTCCTGGCAGGACCGGATGTGGTTCACCAGCTGGGTCTGATGGTTCTTGCGGCGTCCGGCGGACAGCTGCTGCCGGTCACCCCGGCGCTCGGGGTGGTCACCGCCGTGCTGCTGCTGGTCGCCGTCGCGGTGGCCGGCAAGGGCCTGCTCGGCCACGGGCACGCGGTGCTGCGGGCCGGACTGCGGGCGGTGGTGCAGCTGGCGGGCGTCGCCGCGGTGATCACCTGGGTGGTCGGCTCGCTGTGGTGGTCGGCGCTGTTCGTGCTGCTGATGTTCACGGTCGCGGTGCGCACCGCCGGGCGCCGGATGACCCCCGGCCCGGGCTGGGTCTGGGCGGCCGCGCCGATCGGCGCCGGGGTGCTCCCGGTGCTCGCCCTGCTGCTGGGCGTCGGACTGCTGCCGCCGAAGGGCCTGTCCGTCATCCCGGTCGCGGGCATCCTGATCGGCGGGGCGCTCACCGCGACCTCGCTGGCCGGGCGGCGCGCCCTGGACGAGCTGCGGCAGCGGCGCGGCGAGGTGGAGGCGGCGCTGGCGCTGGGGTTCGAGGACCGGGAGGCGCGGCTGGAGATCTGCCGGACGGCCGCGGCGACCTCGCTCGTCCCGGCCCTGGACCAGACCCGTACGGTCGGGCTGGTCACCCTGCCCGGGGCCTTCGTCGGGATGCTGCTCGGCGGGGCGTCGCCCGTCCAGGCGGGGGCGGTGCAGCTGTTCGTGCTGGTCGGGTTGCTGGCGGTGGAGTCGGTGGCGATCGTGGTGGTGCTGGAACTGGTCGGCCGGGGCCGGGTGACGGCGGGGGCGCCGGGCGAGGGCCGATGAACGGTTGAGCGTGGGCCGGGGGCCGGGGGCCGGGGGCCGGGGGCCGAGGGCTGGCGGCTGACGGCGCCGGGGGCCGGGCGGCGTGGGGTACGCTTGGGCACGTTGAAGGGGAGTAGCCCTCCACCGGACCGTCGACATACTGGCCCCCCGGGGCCCGGCGCCCGGGGCACCGCTCGCAGAGCGTCGCCGGCGAGACCTTCGGCCGCAGTGCTGTGACCATGACCAGTGCTGTCGGGCCGAAGCGTCCCCTGACGGAGCTGCGGAGGCCGGGCAGCCGGACCGAGGAACCCCCTGATGAGTTTCACCGTTGCCGCGTTGACCTTCGGCATCATCTTCCTGGCCGAACTGCCGGACAAGACCGCGCTGGCCAGTCTGGTGCTCGGCACCAAGTACCGCGCGAGCTACGTCTTCGCGGGCATCGCCGCCGCCTTCGCCCTCCAGGTGGGCATCGCACTCGTCGCCGGGCACCTGCTGTCGCTGCTCCCGCACCGCTGGGTGGAGGGCGTCACCGGCCTGCTCTTCCTGGCCGGCGCGGCGATGCTGCTGTTCCACGGCGGCGGGGACGAGGACGAGCACGCGGCCAAGGAGCCCTCCTCGAACAGCTTCTGGAAGGTGTCCGGGGCCAGCTTCGTGGTCGTCGCGATCGCGGAGTTCGGCGACCTGACCCAGATCATGACCGCCAACCTGGCCGCCAAGTACGCCGATCCGCTGGCCGTCGGCCTCGGCTCCTGGCTGGCGCTCTGCGCAGTCGGCGGGATCGCCATCGTGGGCGGGCAGAAGCTGCTCAAGTACGTGCCGATGAAGCTGATCATCCGGGTGGCGGCGGCGATCATGGTGGTGCTGGCGGGCGTCAGCCTGGTGGGGGCGGTCACCGGCTGACGGCCACCGGCCGGCCGACGGGCGGCGTCCGCGTGGTGCGGGCGCCGCCCGTTCGCGTGTCCGGGGGTCAGCAGCCCTGGCTGGCGGTGAGGGCGGCCTGGGTCTTGGGGCCGTAGACGTAGTTCTCGCCCTTGATGTGGTTCTGGCGCTGGAAGTCGCTGAGCACCGACTGGGTCCAGTAGTCGAAGGTGCCGGTGATGATCGACTTGTCGACGAACCCGCATTCGGCCACGTACAGGCGCTGCTGCATGTCCCTGACGTCGGGCCCGGTCATCCCCAGCGACAGCACCCGCGGGGTCTGGGTGGGGGTCGGGGTGGGCGTCGGCGTCGGAGTCGGGGTCGGCGTGGGAGTCGGGGTGGGGGTCGGGGTCGGCGTGGGAGTAGGCGTCGGAGTGGCGGACTTCGTCGGCGTCGGCTTGCGGGTGGGCGTCGCCGACGGGCTCGGCGCCCCGCCGGTCGCCGTCGACGCGGTCGCGGTGGGCGTCGTCGCCGGGCTCGGGTCCACCGGCGCGGGCGCCAGGGTGGTGGTCGGCAGCGGCTGCGCCTGCTTGGCGTCCGGCTCGGAGGACGGGGTCACGGCGTACGCGACGCCGATGGTGAGCGCCACCAGCGTGGCGCCGACCCCGACCAGCAGCCCCTTGCGTTCGGCCAGCGGGCTCCCGGGGCTCCCGGCTCCCTGCTCGGCCGCCCGGCGTGCGGCCCGGCCGCCGGCCTGCGGCTCGGGCCCGGCCGGGGCGTTGTCGAAGTTGTCGAAGGGGAAGAAGCCGATCTCGTCTTCTCCGCCCCGCCCGGCGCCGGGCCCGGCGGGGGACCGCGGTGGCGGCGCGGCCGCGTACGCGCCCGGCCCGGAGGGCGGCACCGGCGGCAGCACCGTGGTCGCGTAGGCATCGGCGTCCGGCCCGAGCGGGGGCCCCGCGAGGACGGGCGGCAGCACGGTGGTGGCATAGGCGTCCGCGTCCGGCCCCAGCGGGGGAGTGACCGGCTGCCCCGGTGCGCCCGGCCCGCCCGGCGCGAACGACCGGCCCGCGGTGAACGGCTGGCCGGGGGTGAACGGCTGACCCGGAGTGAACGGCCGGCCGGGGGCGACCGGCGGCAGCACGGCGGTCGCGAACGGGTCCACGGTCGGGGCGTGCGCCGGCGGTTCCTCGGCCACCTGATCGGCGGTCCGCGGGACGTACGGGCGGACCAGCGGCGGGCCCTCGAGGTGGGGGAGGACGGCGGTCTCGGTGAGGCTCGGGTCCGGGACGCAGCCGCACCCGGCTGAGCGTGCGGTGCCGCACGTCGGGCAGTGCTGGTCCGGCATCGGCCGGTCCTCCTCGGTTTCGGGTCGGTTTCGGGTCGGTCTCGGGTCAAGGTCCCGCGGACGCTCTCGGCGGCTCCCGGGCCGGGCCCGGGCGCACGATCGCGCCTGATTATGCAGGACGGCCCGGGGGCGGGACAGGGGCGTCCGGCCCCGGCGGGGGTGTTGTGCCGGTTGGTGCCGGTTGGCTCCTCCGGGAACGCCCCGGACGCCGCGGACGTCCCCGCTGCTTACGTTCGGCTCAACCCGGCGGAACAAATCAGGACGAATCTGCCAGCATGGTGAGCCGGGAGTGATCATCCGCACGGGGCCCGTCAGCCGGGGCCCGCGACCCCACGGAGACGCCATGCCCACGGAGACGCCATGACGGATCCGCTCGCCGCGGCCGAGCGGAGCCCGGCGAGCGAGCCCGGCCCACCGACGGCCGCCGTCCACAACCTCTGGGTGCCGATCGGCGCCCTGCTGCTGGCGATGCTGCTCGCCGCCCTCGACCAGACCATCGTCTCCACCGCGCTGCCCACCATCGTCAGCGACCTCGGCGGCCTCGACCACCTCTCCTGGGTGGTCACCGCCTACCTGCTGGCCTCCACCGCCGCGACCCCGCTCTGGGGCAAGCTCGGCGACATGTACGGCCGGAAGCGCTTCTTCCAGGCCTCCATCGTGATCTTCCTGCTCGGCTCGGTGCTGTGCGGGATCGCGCAGAACATGGGGGAGCTGATCGCCTTCCGGGCGCTGCAGGGCCTGGGCGGCGGCGGGCTGATGGTGCTCTCCCAGGCGATCGTCGGGGACCTCGTCCCGCCCCGGGACCGCGGCCGCTACCAGGGCCTGTTCGGCGCGGTGTTCGGCGTCACCAGCGTGCTCGGGCCGCTGCTCGGCGGGCTGTTCGTGGACCACCTCAGCTGGCGCTGGGTCTTCTACATCAACCTGCCGATCGGCGTCGTCGCCCTGGTGGTGATCGCCGCGGTGCTGCACGGGACGGAGGTGCGGCGCGAGCACCGGATCGACTACCTGGGGACGGTCCTGATCGCCGCCGTGGCCACCTGCCTGGTGCTGATGACCTCACTCGGCGGCACCACCTGGGACTGGAACTCCTGGCAGATCACCGGCCTCGGCGTGCTCGGGATGGTGCTGTTGCTCGCCTTCGTCCTGGTCGAGCGGACGGCCGTCGAGCCCGTCCTGCCGCTGCGGCTGTTCCGCTCGCGGACCTTCAGCCTGGTCGCGGTGATCTCCTTCGTGGTCGGCTTCGCGATGTTCGGCGCGCTCACCTACCTGCCGACCTTCCTCCAGGTGGTCATGCAGGTGTCGCCCACCATGTCCGGCATCCACATGCTGCCGATGGTCCTGGGCATGCTGGTCACCTCGATCGGTTCCGGGCAGATCGTCGCCCGCACCGGTCACTACCGGATCTTCCCGATCGCCGGGACGGCTGTGACGACCGTCGGGCTGCTGCTGCTCTCCCGGCTGGACGAGCACAGCAGCACGGCCGAGATGAGCTTCTACTTCCTGGTCTTCGGCCTCGGGCTGGGCCTGGTGATGCAGGTGCTGGTGCTGATCGTGCAGAACTCGGTCGGCTACGAGGACCTCGGCGTCGCCACCGCGGGCGCGACCTTCTTCCGCTCCATCGGGGCCTCCTTCGGCGTCTCCATCTTCGGGACGGTCTTCGCGAGCGGACTGCGGGACCGGCTCGCCGAGGTCCTGGCGGGGGTGCCGCTGCCGCCCGGGTTCCGGCCCGAGGCCATCACCTCCGACCCGAGGGTCATCCCCCGGCTGCCGGCCGACGTCCAGCAGGGGATCTACCACGCGTACGCCGAGTCGATCACCCGCGTCTTCCTGTACGCGGTGCCGGTCATGCTGGTCGCCTTCGTGCTGTCGCTGTTCCTGCGCGAGCAGAAGCTGCGCTCCACCGTCACCGCGCCGGACCTGAGCGAGTCCATCGGGCTCAACCCGGTGGAGCGCACGTCCCTGGACGAGATCGCCCGCGCGCTCTCGGTGCTGAGCACCCGCGAGGCCCGGCGCGACCTCTTCCGGCGGATCACCGCCACCGCCGGACTGGACCTGCTGCCCGCCTCCAGCTGGCTGCTGCTGCAGATGCACCAGCACGGCTCGGTCGAGCCGGCGGAACTGGCCGAGCGGCGGATCGTGCCGGTCGCCGTCGTCGAGGAGGCCGTCCGGGAGGTGGAGGGCCGGGGGCTGGCCGCGCGGACCGGCGGGCTGCCGCTGCGGCTCACCGAACCGGGGGAGGAGACCGCGCTGCGGCTGGTCGCGGCCCGGCGCGCCCAGCTCGCCGACCTGCTGGGGGACTGGGACGAGAAGCAGTACGCCGATCTCGCCGAGCTGCTGACCAGGCTCAGCTCCACGCTCTGCGCCGACCTGCGGGACAAGCCCGACCCGGTCGGGCCGGAGCCGTCGTCCCGGGGCGAGGGGCGGTCGTTCTGAGGGCGGCCGAACGGCGGGGAGTCGGCGGGGAGTCGGCGGAGCGGCGAGGTGCGACCGGGTGACGTATCGTCGCGTACCGGCCCTGGCTGGGGCCGGCTGTCGGAGGAACTCCGTCGAGAGGGTGTGGCATGCCGCTCGAAATCGAGCGCAAGTTCCGGCTGACCTCCTTCGAGCCGCCGGAGACGGCGGTGCGTCAGCACATCGAGCAGGGCTACATCGCGATCAAGGACGACGGGACGGAGGTGCGGCTGCGGCGGATCGGCGGCCGCCGCGTCCTCGGCGTCAAGCGCGGCACGGCCGGGGCCTCCGCCGTCCGCGTCGAGGTGGAGCGCGAGCTCGGCGAGGAGGAGTTCGCCGAGCTCTGGCCGGCCACCGAGGGAGCCCGGCTGCTCAAGGACCGGTACACCTTCGCCTCGGCCGGTGTCACCGTCGAAGTCGACGTCTACCAGGGGGAGTTGGCGGGCCTGCGGACGGTCGAGGTGGAGTTCGGCTCGGTGGCCGAGGCCGAGGCCTTCACCCCGCCGGACTGGTTCGGCGCCGAGATCACCGGCGTCACGGCGTACAAGAACCAGACCCTCGCGACGCGGGGGTTCCCGGCGGCCTGACCCCCGTACGGCCGCCGGTGGAGCCCCCGAGGGCCGCCGGCCGCGTCCCCGATCTCACGGGTCGGACACGAGCGCCCGGGTCCTTCCCTCACGGCGAGCCGAACCAGCGCGGAGTGTCGAGGCGGAACGGGTCGCCCGGGGCGAGTCGGCGCAGGCCGTCCTCCACCTGGCGCAGCTGCTCCTCGCCGAGGGCGGCGGACCACTCGGCGCGCAGCTCGTCGAAGATCCGGGCCGAGCGGGCCAGGCAGTCCACACCCCGTTCGGTGAGCCGGACCACCTTGCGACGGGCGTCGGCCGGGTCGCTGCCGCGTTCGACGTAGCCGAGCTGTTCCAGCTGCTCGACGGTCTTGCCCGCCGCCTGCTTGGAGACGCCGAGGCGGCGGCCGAGTTCGACGGCGGTGGTGCCGTGCGGGCCGATCGCCTGGAAGACGAAGCCGTGCATCGGGCGCAGGTCCGGGTGGCCCTCGCGGGCGATCCGCTCGTGCAGCTCGTCGATGATCGTCCGGAAGGCGAGGAGCAGGCGCAGCGGCAGCTCGAAGCCGGGCGGGGCCGGGTCACTTGACACGATAGACAACCTCATTGACCATATAGACAACTTCATTGTCCATCATAGGGGGTTCCTTCGTCATGCCCGTCATCCGCCGGTCCGACGCCCGCCGCTCCGAGACCCCGAACGCCGCGATGACCACCTTCGCCTCGCCCACCCAGGGTTCCGCCGCCCTCGCGCTGTGGCAGGTCGACATGCGGCCCGGCACCCGGGGCCCGCTGCACGCCATGGACGCCGAGCAGATCTGGACCTTCCTCGCCGGCTCCGCCACGGCCGAACTGGCCGGGGAGTCCCACGAGCTCGCCGCCGGCGACACCCTCGTCCTCCCCGCCGACACCGCCCGCCGGATCACCACCGTCGAGGGCTTCACCGCCGTCGTCGCCTCCACCTCCCCCTCCCGCGCCTACAACCCCGACGCCATCACCCCCGAGGACGCCTGCGCCATGGCCCCGCGCGACGCCGACCGCGTCCTCCCGGCGTGGATCGTCTGACCGGCGGGAGGTGCACCCGACCGGTGTGAGGTGTAGGAGACTGCTGCCGTAGGCAGTCACCGGACCGGCGGCCGCACCCGCACCCGCGGCCCCGGCGAACCAGCAAGGAGCGGCATGTCCGTAGTCAAGATCAACGTCCTGACGGTGCCCGCCGAGCAGCGCGAGGTGCTGGAGCAGCGCTTCGCCTCGCGGGCCGGCGCGGTCGAGGGTTCCGACGGCTTCGAGTGGTTCGAACTGCTCCGCCCGGTCGAGGGCACCGACAACTACCTCGTCTACACCCGCTGGCGCGACGAGGAGTCCTTCCAGGCCTGGATGGAGGGCCCGATGAAGTCGGCCCACCAGGGCGGCGGCGAGGGCGAAGCCCCGAAGCGCCCGGCCGCCTCCGGCTCCACCGTCTGGTCCTTCGACGTGGTCCAGTCGGCCGGCCCCAAGAACGCCTGAATCACTGTGCTGCTCTGCTCTTCGGGCCCTTCCCCTGGTGGGGGAGGGCCCGGAGTGTTCCTCAGCTGCCCGCGATGATCGAGAGGTGCCCCGCAGCGGACTTCGACAGGCTGTCGAGGAGGGCTCGGCCCTTGGCCGCCGTTCCGAGGGAGGGCTGTCCGATGATGCCGTTCTTCCGCGGATCCGCGCAGGACGACCACTCCGCCCCCGAGCGCCCCCACCTCCTGTTCCGGCGGATCTTCGGCTGCGAGGAACAGTCTCGGGACCGCCCCTGACCTGATCAGGGACAACTGAAGACGTGCCGGACCACCCCGGAACCTTGGTCGGAGAGGGGTGGTCCAGTGGGGAGGAGCCCGATGCCGATGGCATCGGGCTCCTCGGCATGTCTGTGGACGAATGGCCGGTTCGGTCCTTGCCCAGGGGAGTTGAAGAGCAGTTGGACAGGGACGACGACCTCAGCGCGGAGTTGGCGGTGAGCCTCAACCCTGACGCGTGGACGTGGCTGCTGGGAGTGGACTGCGCGGCTGGCGGGCAGTAAGAAGGGCGCCGACGAGCTGAACAGCGTCCAACTGGTCCACGCTGCGCGGCTGTTTCCGGGGACGCGTTCTTCTTCGGGTCCTTCCCCTGGTGGGGGAGGGCCCGGGGTGCGTTCAGGTCGGTGGGGAGGCGGGTGGTTATCGAGCGGTGGGGTGGAGGCCCAGGGCGCTCAGGATCATCGTGATGGCGGCCATGCCCGTGACCGTCATGACGAGGCCGCCCCAGAGCTTCGGGAAGACCCGGTGGAGCCTGGGGGACTGGCTGATCAGGCTGCGGGGTGTCAGTTTGTGTCTGAAGGCCTGCAGGCCGAGGGTGAAGAGGCCGCCGAGGATGGCGAGCAGGAGCCATTGCGCGGGGTTGCTCAGGTCCGTCTGCTCGGCCGGATCCGCATGGCGCACGGTGGCTCACCCCCTGATGTGGACCGTCTTCACTCCGGACCGTACGTAGGCCGGTTCGTCTCGTCAAACGAGCCTGTGGGGCCTCAACCGGCTGTGGTGTGAGCGGGGTTCGGGTGGAGGGCCTCGGGGAGGCCGGGTGGGGTTTCGCGGTCCGCGCGTCGGACGAGGCGGAGGTGGAGGGGTGGGGGGTCGAGGGGGAGGCGGATCAGGGTGCCTGCGGTGAGTTGGTGGTGGACGGCGAACTCGGGCAGGAGGGCGATGCCGAGGCCCTGTTCGGCGCAGGCGCGGGTGACGGCGATGCCGCCGGTGCGGACGCGGTCGACCTCGTGGCCGAGCAGGCGTTCGCCGGCGAGGTGGAAGGAGCAGGCGGGGGTGTCGACGAGGAGGTGCCGGCCGCGCAGGTGGCCGGGGGTGAGGGCGGCGGCGCCGGCGAGCGGGTCGGTGGGGGCGGCGACCAGGGCGAGCGGGACGTCCTCCAGGTCGACGTGGGCGAGCGGGGCCGGCGGCAGGTAGAAGCCGAGTCCGCCGAGCGGGCCGGCGGTGTCCAGGATCAGCGCCACCTCCAGCGCTCCGGCCGCGACCCCGCCGAGCAGGGCGTCCCGGGCGGGGTCGGTGTGCAGGGATATCTCCAGGTCGGGCCGGCGTTCGGCGAGCCGGGCGAGGACGGCGGGCAGGTGGGTGGCCGCGATGGCTTCCAGCGCGCCGAGCCGCAGCCGGGTGCGGGTGCGGGTGGCGACCACCTCCCGCCGCGCCTGTTCGGCCTGGTCCAGCAGCCGCCGGGACCACGGCAGCAGCCGGTTCCCGGCCGGGGTGAGGGCCATGCCGCGCGGGGCCCGGTCGAACAGCTCGGTGCCCAGGCTCCGCTCCAGCGTGCGGATCTGCTCCGCGACGGAGGAGGGGGCGAGTCCGAGCGCCGCGGCCGCGCCGGCGACGGTGCGGTGGGCGACGACGGCCTCGAAGACGCGCAACTGACGTAGTTCCACTGGTTTCCCCGACTCCCGAACGCCATCGCTCCCGGTGCTGCGGGACAGCGTACGGGTGCGTGTGTGCGCAGTGGTGCCCCGCCGTTCGGAAGTTCCGGACGGTGCGGGCGGCGCGCGGGCCGGGAAGGGGAGCGGCGGGTTCAGCCCTCCGGCGGGCGGAAGGTGACCGGTGCGTCGAAGGCGGCCCGGCGGGTGGTGCGACGCAGGGCGCGCAGGACGGGCGTGCCGAGGGTGAGGCACAGCACGACGGTCAGCACGGCCCGGGGAAGGTCCCAACCCAGCGAGGTGGTCAGGCAGTAGGCGGCGAACCGGACCAGGTTGGCGGGCAGCGGGTCCCCGGGAACGAAGGAGATGGAGCCGGCCAGTCCGCCGATGTACGGCCAGCCCTGCAGGTTCATGACGGTCCCGTAGAGGACGGCGGCGGTGGCGCCGTACCCGGCGAGGAGCAGCAGTTCGCGGCGTCCGCGCAGTGCGGCGGACCCCGGCAGCAGTCCCGCGCCGAGGCAGACCCAGCCCATCGCCAGCATCTGGAACGGCAGCCAGGGCCCGACCCCGCCGGTGAGCAGTGCGGAGGCGAACATCGACAACGAGCCCAGGACGAAGCCGAACCCCGGGCCGAGCACCCGCCCGGACAGCACCATCAGGAAGAACATCGGCTCCAGGCCGGCCGTTCCGGCGCCGAGCGGCCGCAGCGCGGCACCGGCCGCCGCCAGGACGCCGAGCAGTGCGACGGACTTGGCGTCCAGCCCGGGCGCCCCGCCGCCCGCCGAGCGTCCTTCGGAGATCTGCGCGATCACGACGGCGAGCAGGAGGGGCAGGAGCAGGGCGAACAGCCAGGGCGCGTCGGTGGCGTGGCCGACCAGCGCGGACTTGGTGGAGGCGAGCAGCGGCCAGCCGAAGGCGGCGACGCCGACCGCGGAGACGATCAGCAGGGCCGCGGCCGACCGGCGGCCGAGGGGCACCGGACTGCTCATGCGCCGATCGCCTCCGCCACCTGCCGCACGGTGAGCCACGGGCCCGGCGCCAGCACCTTGGCGACCTGCGGGGCGAAGGCGGGCGAGGAGACCACGACCTCCGCCGTCGGTCCGTCCGCGACGATCTCGCCCTCGGCCAGGATCACCGTGCGGTGGGCGAGTTCGGCCGCCAGTTCGACGTCGTGCGTCGCCAGCAGCACCGCGTGGCCCTCCGTCGCGAGGCCGCGCACGATCTCCACCAGCCGGGCCTTGGCGGCGTAGTCCAGACCGCGGGTCGGCTCGTCGAGCAGCAGCAGCGGGGGCCGGGCGGCGAGCACGACGGCGAGCGCGAGGCTGAGCCGCTGGCCCTCGGAGAGGTCGCGCGGGTGGGCGGTGTCGGCGGTGCCGGGCAGCAGGCGTTCGACCAGGGCGCGGCAGGTGCCGGGCTCGGCGCCCGCGTCGGTGTCGGCCGCCGCGCACTCGGCGGCGACGGATTCGCCGTACAGCAGGTCGCGCGGGTCCTGCGGGACGAGGCCGACCTCGCGGATCAGCTCGGCGGGGCGGGTGCGGTGCGGGACGCGGCCGCCGACCCGGACGCTGCCGGAGGCGGGGGCGTGCAGGCCGACCAGGCCGCCGAGCAGGGTGGACTTGCCGGCGCCGTTGCGGCCCATCAGCGCGGTGATCTCGCCGCGGTGGAGCGCGAGGTCGACCCCGCGCAGCGCGTGGACCGGGCCGCGGCGCACGGCGAGGCGGTCGGCGACGGCGATCGGCTCCCCGGCCGGGACGGGCGCGGCAGGAGGTGAGGCGGGTACGGTGGCGGGCGCACGGCCGTCCAGCTCGGCGCGCAGCGAGGCCGCCCTGCGCCGGGCGTCGCGCACCGACAGCGGCAGCGGCCGCCAGCCCGCGAGCCGGCCGAGGCCGACGACCGGCGGGTGCACCGGCGAGTGCGCCATCACCTCGACCGGCTCGCCCAGCACCGGGGGCGCGCCCGGGGTCAGCAGCAGCACCTGGTCGGCGTACTGGACGACCCGCTCCAGCCGGTGCTCGGCCATCAGCACGGTGGTGCCGAGGTCGTGCACCAGCCGCTGCAGGACGGCCAGCACCTCCTCGGCCGCGCCCGGGTCCAGCGCCGAGGTCGGCTCGTCCAGGACCAGCACCCGCGGGTGCACGGTGAGCACCGAGCCGATCGCGACGCGCTGCTGCTGGCCGCCGGAGAGCGAGCCCAGCGCGCGGTCGCGCAGCTCGGCCAGGCCGAGCAGGTCGAGGGTCTCCTCGACCCGGCGGCGCATCACGTCGCCCGGCAGGCCCAACGACTCCATGCCGTAGGCGAGTTCGTCCTCCACCGTGTCGGTGACGAAGTGCGCCGCCGGGTCCTGCCCCACCGTGCCGACCAGGTCCGCGAGTTCGCGCGGCCGGTGCTCCCGGGTGTCCCGGCCGCCGACGGTGACCCGGCCGTGCAGCACGCCGCCGGTGAAGTGCGGTACCAGGCCGCTGACCGTCCCCAGCAGGGTGGACTTGCCGGAGCCCGACGGGCCCACCAGCAGGCAGAGTTCCCCCTCGGGGACGGTGAGGTCCACGCCGTCGAGGACGGGCGCGGCGGAGTCCTCGTACCGGACGGAGACCTGCTCGAAGGTGATCACGATGCCCTCCGGGGCGGGGTCGGGGCGGCGAACGCCGGTACCAGGCCGAGCAGGACGGCCAGGACGGCGGCCAGCGGCAGCACGGGCACGGTCGGCGGGACGACGGTGGGGGCGAAGGCGGCCGGATCCCGCGCGGCCAGGTAGCCGGTGAGGGCCGCCACGGCCACTCCGGACCCGGCGGTCAGCCACTCGGGCAGCGCCCAGGGATCGGGCCGGTAGCGAGTTCTGACGGACCGTCGGCTGCCGAGCAGCAGCCCGGCGAAGGCGGCGGCCAGACCGAGCGCCAGCACCGGGAGCGCCCAGCCGGCGCCGCCGGCGGTCAGCAGCCCGTACGCCGCGAGGCAGACTCCGAGCAGCCCGGCCAGGGTGAGCGCCGCCGTCGCCCGGGCGAGCCGGCGCGGGACGTCGGCGGTACGGCCGAAGCCGCGGGTGTCCATCGCGGCGGCCAGCGCGACGGACCGCTCCAACGCGCCCTCCAGCACCGGCAGTCCCACGCTCAGCACGGCCGCGACGCCCTTGTCGGTGCGGCCGCGCAGCCGCCGTGCGGCGCGCAGCCGGCGGACGTCCGCGACCAGGTTCGGCGCGAAGGTCATCGCCACCACCACGGCGACGCCCGCCTCGTAGAGCGCGCCGGGCAGGGTGCGCAGCAGCCGGGCCGGACTGGCCAGCGAGTTGGCGGCGCCGACGCAGACCAGCAGGGTGGCCAGGCGCAGCCCGTCGTACAGCGCCGCGAGCAGGCCCTCGACGGTCACCCGGCCGCCGATCCGCACACCCTGTGCCCAGACCGGCAGCGGCACTTCGGGCAGCGTGAACAGCACGTGGGTGCCGGGGATCGGCGAGCCGAGGAACACGGCGAACACCAGCCGGATGCCGAGCACCAGCAGGCCCAGCCGCAGGAACGCCCCGTACGACCGGGACCAGGGCGCGTCGCCGCGCCGGGCCGCGACCACGTACCCGGCGACGGCGGCGAGCAGCAGCAGGATCGCCGGGTTGGTGGTGCGGGTCGCCGCCGCGCCCAGTCCGAGCGCCCACAACCACCAGGCGCCGGGGTGCAGTTGGCGGGGGCCGGTGGGCGGGCGGGTGCTGCGGGCGGGGGTGCTGCGCACGGCGGGTTCCTGGGCGGGTTTCACGGGTTTCACGGGTTTCACGGGTTTCACGGGCTGCACGGCTGCACGGCTGCACGGCTGTACGGGTCCACGGCTTCACGAGGCACGCCGCCGGCGCGCCTGCCAGACGGCGCCGCCGGCGAGGACGGCGACCAGTGCGCCACCGGCGATCAGCCCGAGGTCCGGGCCGCCGCCGTGGTCGGCGGACGTGCCCGGGCCGGCCGGCCGGGCGGCCCCGCCCGCAGCGCCGACCTGGTCGGCGCAACCCGCCGTCGGGTACCCGGCGATGGCGCACAGCAGCCCGTTGGTGTCGTACCGCAGCGGCGGTGCGACGGCGGCCAGCACCTCGGCCGAGGTGGCCCGCGGCGCGACGGCGGCACAGACCGTCCGCGGCTCGGGCACCGAACCGGCGCCCGAACCGACTGCCGAACCGGCGTCCGAAGCAGTGTCCGCCCCGGCGCCCGACCCGGCGTCCTCGGAGGTCCCGAAGTCCAGGACGACGGCCACCCGCTTGCGCCCCTCCTGCGCGGGCGTCCGCGCGCAGATGTCGGCGAAGTTCCCGGCCGTCCGCGGCTTCGCGGCGTCCTGCCCGCCGTCCGGGCTCACCGCGAACCGCCAGCCGTCCACGGTCCCGTCCGGCGGTACGGCGAGCGCCGGCCCCTGCTGCTGGTACGCCCAGCCGCCGTCCGCACCGCGCCAGAACGACCAGTACCGGTACCCCGCCGCCTGCGCGGGCGCGGCCCCGGCGACCACCAGCGCCCCGGCCACCACCAGCACCGCCGCCGGCGACAGCACCGCGGCCGGCGACAGGAGCAGCGGCAGCAGCACGGCGGAGCGGCGACGCGGGCGGGCGGCGCCGGAGCGGCGGGCCGGGAGCGTCACAGCTGCGGGTTGCGCTTGCGCTGGAGGCTGAGCAGGAGGCCGCCGCCGACGCCGACCAGGAGGCCGATGCCGATGAGCCAGAACTGGCCGAGACCGGTGTTCTTCTTCTTCGCCGGGGCGGCGTCGTCCGCGGTGGCGGCGGTGGCCTTCGGGGTGGGGCCGAGGGCGGTGAGCTTGCCGGTGAGGTCGGCGGTGGTGCGGTGACCGGCCTGGGCGACCAGGAGCAGGGTGGCGGTGGCGCCGGCGTCGGTGCCGTTCTTGGTCCAGGCGGCTTCCTGCGCGTCGAGCCAGTCGACGGCGCCGGAGGCCTGGTCCGGGTGGCCGCTCTGGGTGAGGGCGAGGGCGGCCCAGGCGGTGGCGGTGTAGTCGGGGCTCGGGGCGGCGCCCGGGGTGGTGAGGGTGAGGTGCTCGCTGCCCGTCGTGAGCTGGGCGGTGAGGTAGGCGCCGGCGGCCTCGCCCGCCTCGGCGTGCGGGACGGCGGCGGGCGCGGAGCCGTCGGCGCAGGCGAGGGGCTTGGGGTCGGCGTCGGCGCGCACCGAGCCGGCGACCGGCAGGTGTCCGCCCGCGGCGGCGAGCGAGGCCTGGGCGCTCGCCAGGGCGTTGGGGGCGAGAGCGCCGGTGGCGGCGTCCGGCTGGTAGGCGAAGGCGCCGCGCTGGTCGGCGGGGGCGGCGCAGCCGAGCTGGAAGCGGGCGAGGCCGTCGAACGCGTTCTTCCCGGCGCCGACGCCGCCGTTGCCCGCCTTGGCGACGCTCGCCGGGTCGGTCCGGGCGGCGAACAGCGCGCTGACCGCGAGCCCGGTGGAGTTCGCGTCGCCCGCCCCGCCCGGGTTGTAGGCCCAGCTGCCGTCGGTGTTCTGGTTCGCCTTCAGCCACGCGACGCCCTTGTCGACGGCCGGCTGGTGCCCGCCGAGGGCGACCAGGGCCTGGATCGCGACGGCGGTGGCGTTGCTGTCCTCGGTCTTGGGGTCGCAGGCCGCCCCGGCCGCCCGGTAGGAGGGCCATCCGCCGTCCTCGCACTGCTGGCCGGTGAGCCAGCCCACCGCCGAGTCGGCGGGGGTGACCTTGGCCGCCGTCAGCGCGGTGAGCGCCAGCGACTGCCGCCACACGCCGTCGTACGTCGGGTCGCCCTTCCCGTACAGGCCGTCGGCGACGGGCGCGGCGGCGGGGGTCGGTGAGGGGCTGTCGGCCAGGGCCGGTCCGGCGGCGACGCCGGTGAGCAGCGTGGCGGACAGGGCGGCGGCGCCCAGGCGGGCGGCGGTCGGCATGGTGCGGGTGTGCCTTTCGGTGAGCGGTGGTGGCCCGGGCGGGGCCGTTCCGTAGTCCTCGACGGTGCCGGGCGCGTGCGTCCGGTCGGACCGCTCGCCCCGCCCCGGGCGCTCCGACTCGTCCGGTGGCCCAGTGGGCCGGACTCACGGTTGCGGGGTCAGCGCCGGATTCGCACCGGCTTCCCCCGGGGAGGAGCGGGATGGAGTTGTGCTGCCCGTCGACTCTAACCGCCCGAGCGCGTCCGCCACCGCGCCCCGGCAGGAACAGGTTCCAGTCGGCCGGGGTCCGCCGGTGTCCGGCGGGGTGCGGTCAGGGCAGGGTGAGCAGCCGGGCCGCGGTGTGCAGGTCGGCCCGGACCTCGGCGATCGAGGCGCGCCCGGAGAGCCAGGCGACGAGCGCC
Organism: Kitasatospora sp. NPDC086791; assembly: GCF_040685975.1. Taxonomy (NCBI): domain Bacteria; kingdom Bacillati; phylum Actinomycetota; class Actinomycetes; order Kitasatosporales; family Streptomycetaceae; genus Kitasatospora; species Kitasatospora sp. NPDC086791. The sequence continues at coordinate 166,264 of NZ_JBFBOC010000006.1, forward strand.
GAGTGCCAGGTGTGCTCGATCACCCGGACGGCCGCGCGCTGGCTCTCGCTGGGCGGGCCGGACTGGCCGATCGCGTCCAGGATGAGCTGTCCGGTGGCCGTGCTGACCTGGTCCACCTCGGCGCCGACCGAGCGGTCCGCGAAGGACAGCGCCCGGACCATCGCCTCGGCCAGCAGCGGCTCGCGCTGCAGCGCGTGGAAGGCCCGGGTGAGGGTGTCGGCGACCCGCAGGGCCGGTTCCGGGTCGGTCGGCGGGTGCCGCCGGATGTGCTCGTGCAGGCCCTGGAGCTGCTCCAGCATCACCGCGACCAGCAGGTGGACCTTGGACGGGAAGTACCGGTAGAGCGTGCCCAGCGCGACCTGCGCGCTCTCCGCGACCTCCCGCATCTGCACCGCCTCGTACCCGCCCCGGGCGGCCAGCGCGGTGGCGGCCCGCAGGATCCGCCGGCGGCGCTCGGCCTGCCGCGTCGTCAGCGGCAGCTCACCGGGCCGGGGCGCGACGGAGGTCGGGGACAGGGGCTCGGTCGACGGCGGCAAGGGTGCTCCCGGGCGGGCGAGAGGGGCGGTGTGCTCCACGTGGTCGGCAAGGTCGGGGTGGCGGGAATCACCAGGCCTGGCTCCTGAGGAAATGCTACGGGCCGGTATCTTCGAGGTCTCTCATTGTTCACGTGGTCGATGACGAGTTCCACTGCCACTGAAACCTGATCTACTTTAGCGACCGGCAGCACAGATAGCAGCTAGAGATGAGGGCCCAGGATGACCGCGCAGCCGCTGCGGATTGCCCTGCTGTCGTACCGCGGGGACCCCTTCTGCGGCGGTCAGGGCGTGTACGTACGGCACCTCTCCCGTGAGCTGGCCAGGCTCGGCCACCACGTGGACGTGATCGGCGCCCAGCCCTACCCGGTGCTGGACGAGGTCGAGGGCCCCGGTTCGGTGCGCCTGGTCGAGCTGCCCAGCCTGGACCTCTACCGCGCCGACGACCCGTTCCGCACCCCGGGCCGCGGCGAGTTCCGCGGCCCGGTGGACGTGCTGGAGTTCGCCACCATGCGCACCGGCGGCTTCCCCGAGCCGCTGACCTTCTCGCTGCGTGCCCGCCGCTACCTGGCCGCCCACAAGGGCCGCTACGACGTGGTGCACGACAACCAGACCCTCGGCTACGGCCTGCTGGGCCTGGCCCGGCACGGCTTCCCGCTGGTCACCACGATCCACCACCCGATCACCGTGGACCGGCAGCTGGAGCTGGACGCGGCCGCCACCCGGCTCAAGCGGCTCTCGCTGCGCCGCTGGTACGCCTTCACCCGGATGCAGCGCCGGGTCGCCGCCCGGCTGGACCACGTGATCACCGTCTCCGGCAGCTCGCAGCGCGAGATCGCCGAGCACCTGGGCGCCGCGCCCGGCGCGATCTCGGTGGTGCCGATCGGCGCCGACACCCGGCTCTGGTCGCCCTCGGACGCGGTCGAGCGGGTGCCCGGCCGGATCGTCACCACCTCCAGCGCGGACGTCCCGCTGAAGGGCCTGGTCTTCCTGGTCGAGGCGCTCGCCAAGGTCCGCACCGAGCGGGACGCCCACCTGGTGGTGGTCGGAAAGCCGCAGAAGGAGGAGGGGCCGGTGGCCGAGGCGGTGCGCCGCTTCGGGCTGGCGGACCACATCGAGTTCCGCAGCGGCCTGACCGACGAGGAGCTGGTCGACCTGTACCGCTCGGCCGAGGTGGCCTGCGTCCCGTCGCTCTACGAGGGCTTCTCGCTGCCCGCCGCCGAGGCGATGGCCACCGGCACCCCGCTGGTCGCCACCACCGGCGGGGCGATCCCCGAGGTCGCCGGGCCGGACGGGGAGACCTGCCTGGCCGTGCCGCCGGGCGAGGCGGACGCGCTGGCCACGGCGCTCGGCCGGCTGCTGGACGACCCGCGGCTGCGCGCCGGACTGGGCGCGGCCGGCCGGGAGCGGGTGCTGGCCCGGTTCACCTGGGAGCGGGCCGCCGAGCTGACCGCCGAGGCCTACCGCGCGGCGATCGCCACCGGCGTCGGCGCCCGGGCCCGCTCGGGGCCCGGCTGGCGGTACGTGGCCTAGCCGCCCGGGCCGGGTGCGCCGACCCGCGTCCGCGGACCCGGATCCGCCGCCCCGGGGCGGCGCGCGCGTCGCCCGGCAGGGCGTGATGAAGCGTGACGAAGCGTCAAGGACGAAGCGTCGAAGACGCTTGGTAGCAATAGGAATGGGAGTCCTGCAGTGCTGACCGTCGATTTCTCGCGCTTCCCGCTCGCCCCCGGCGACCGGGTGCTCGACCTGGGCTGCGGCGGGGGCCGGCACGCGTTCGAGTGCTACCGCCGCGGCGCCAACGTGATCGCCCTCGACCAGAACACCGAGGAGATCGCCGAGGTCGCGAAGTGGTTCGCGGCGATGGAGCAGGCCGGTGAGGCCCCCGAGGGCGCGTCGGCGGTCGCGATGGAGGGCAACGCGCTGGCGCTGCCGTTCGAGGACGAGCACTTCGACAAGATCATCATCTCCGAGGTGATGGAGCACATCCCCGACGACAAGGGCGTGCTCAACGAGATGTTCCGGGTCCTCAAGCCGGGCGGCCTGATCGCCGTCACCGTGCCGCGCTGGCTGCCCGAGAAGATCTGCTGGGCGCTGTCCGACGAGTACCACGAGGTCGAGGGCGGCCACATCCGGATCTACCGGGGCGACGAGCTGCTCGGCAAGCTCAAGGACGCCGGCCTGGAGCCGTACGGCACCCACCATGCGCACGCGCTGCACTCGCCCTACTGGTGGATCAAGTGCGCGGTCGGCGTGGACAACGACAAGGCACTCCCGGTCAAGGCCTACCACCAGCTGCTGGTCTGGGACATCGTCGGCACCCCGGTGATCAGCACCCTCACCAAGGCCGCCGAGCGCGCGCTCAACCCGGTCATCGGCAAGAGCTTCGTGGCCTACGCCGCCAAGCCCAACCGCGCCCCGGGCGGCGCGGCGTGACGGCCGCCGTTCCCGAGGTGCTACTCCTGGACGGGGTCCTCGACGCCGAGCAGGCCGCCGACACCGTGCGCAGCATCCTGGCCGAGCAGCGCCCCGACGGCGCCATACCGTGGTTCGCCGGCCACCACCTGGACCCCTGGGACCACACCGAGGCCGCGATGGCCCTCGACACGGCCGGCGAGCACGCCGCCGCCGAGGCCGCCTACCGCTGGCTCGCCGCCGCCCAGAACCCGGACGGCTCCTGGTACGCCGCCTACACCGACGGCGTGGTCACCGACCGGGCCAAAGAGAGCAACTTCTGCGCCTACGTGGCGGTCGGGGTCTGGCACCACCACCTCAGCACCGGCGACGACGCCTTCCTGGAGTGGATCTGGCCGGTGGTCCGGCGCGCCCTGGACTTCATCGTCTCGCTGCGGCTGCCCGGCGGCCCGATCGCCTGGCGGGTCGGCGAGGACGGCACCGCCACCGACGAGGGGCTGCTCACCGGCTCGTCCAGCATCCTGCACGCGCTGCGCTGCGGCCTGGCCATCGCCGACTACCTGGAGGAGCCGCAGCCCGACTGGGAGCTCGCGGCCGGCCGGCTGCGGCACGCCGTGGCCCACCACCCCGAGCGGTTCCTGGACAAGGGCCGCTACTCGATGGACTGGTACTACCCGGTGCTCGGCACCGGCCTGCGCGGCGAGGCGGCGCTGGCCCGGATCGAGCGGGACTGGGAGCGCTTCGTCGTCCCCGGTCTCGGCGTGCGCTGCGTCAGCGACCGTCCGTGGGTGACCGGCGGCGAGAGCGCCGAACTGGCGCTCGCGCTCTGGGCGATCGGACAGTCCGACCGCGCGGTGGACATCCTGCGCTGGATCCAGCGGCACCTGCGGCACGAGGACGGCTCGTACTGGACCGGGTACGTGTTCGAGGACGACGCGATCTGGCCGGAGGAGCGCACCACCTGGACGGCCGGGGCGCTGCTGCTCGCGGTGGCCGCGCTCGGCGGGGACCCGGCGACGGTCGCGGTCTTCGGCGGGGACCAGCTGCCCGCCGGGCTGGTGGTCCAGGACTGCTGCTGAGCGCGGGTACGACGAAGGGGGCGGGACCGGTTCTCCGGTCCCGCCCCCTTCGGTGTGCGTCCGCGGACGTCAGCCGCGCTGCAGGCCCGAGGTGTCGGCCAGCACGCCCTGGGTGCCGTCCGCCAGCTGCGCGACCAGCGCGGTGCCGCGCTGCTCGACGGCCAGGTACCAGGTGCCGGGCACGACCTCGCCGACCGGGGCGCCGGCCGGGTTGTCCTTCGGGGCCAGCTGGCGCGGGGCCGGGACGGCGAACCAGTACGGCTGGAAGTCCGCCGCCGGGGCGGCCGGCTGCGCGACCTGGGTCGGCTGCGGGGCCTGGGCGCCGGTGTCCTGGGGCTGGGCCGGCTGGCCGGGCTGCGGCTGGCCGCCGGCCGGGAAGCCGTAGCCGCCCTGGGCACCGAACGCCGGGTCCTGGCCCTGCGCCGGGAAGCCGTACTGGCCGGGCTGGCCGGGGCCGGGGAAAGCACCCTGGAACGGGGAGGCCGGCTGGTCGGAGACCAGCGGGGCCCGCAGCGCGGGCACCAGCGGGCCGACGGCCGCCACACCGGCGAGCACGATCAGCGCGATGAGGCCCAGCCAGGCGCCGAAGCCGTGGCTGATGCTGATGGTGCTGATGCCGCTGGAGATGCCGCCGCCCAGCGACCAGACCGAGGTCCACAGCGCGGCGACGCCGAAGGCGATGCCCCACTGGTCCAGCCGCAGCCCGAGCACCTGACGGTTGGCCGCGCCCTGGCCCTGGAAGCGCTGCACCAGGATCAGCACCGCGGCGACGACGCCCAGCAGGTAGATCGAGGGCAGGATGGGGAACAGCTCGGTGCTCCACGCGTTCTGCGAGGTGTCGGACCCGCAGTACCGGCCGGAGCAGTCCACGGTCCAGTAGGGCAGGAAGGAGGCGATGAAGAGCAGGACGGCCGCGCCTGCGACGGCGGCGTCTCCCCTGGTGAGCGCGCGCAGATTCACTGACGTTCCCCTCGTTGTGTGTCGTGGACGGCGGTTCGTGCGGTCGGGCTGACCGGCCGAAACTCCCGAACGGACCAGAAGCCTAGGCCCAACCGTCCTGCCGGTGCACGGCGGGACCGGGAACGGGGCGAAGTCGTTGCGAACCGTGCGGGCCGGGCGGGTGTGCCGCCGGGCGGGGTCTGCGGCTCGACTGCCGTACCGGGTCTTCGAGTCTTCTATTGAGCCGTCAGGAACGCGGTCAGCGCGTCGGCGATCCCCTGGGCCGCCTGCTGGCGCCACTGAGGGTCCGTCATGCGCTTCGCGTCCGTCGGGTTGCGCATGTTACCGCACTCGATGAACACCTTGGGGACGGTCGACAGGTTGAGGCCGCCCAGGTCGGAGCGGGTGTCGAGGCCCTGGTCCGCGATGTAGTCCGCGTACGGCTCGCCGGTCGCGGCGTGGAAGCGGTCGCGCAGCAGCAGGCCGAGCCGGTGCGAGGGTTCGACGATCGCGGAGTTGTCCGCCTTCCCGGCCACCACCCTGGCGGGCATGATCACGTGGAACCCGCTGCCACTCGCCGGGCCGCCGTCCCCGTGCACCGAGACCGCGGCGTCGGCGTGCGCGTCGGCGCCGGCCCGGGCGCGCTCGTCGATGCACGGGCCCCAGGGGCGGTCGCCGTCCTGCACCAGCACCACCTTGGCGCCCCGGGCGGCCAGGACGGCGCGGGCCCGGCGGGAGACGTCCAGGGTGTAATCGGCCTCGGTGTAACCGGCGTTGGTCTCGGTGCCGGTGGTGTCGCACTCCTTGCGGGCGTTGCCGATGTCCACCTGACGGTTGATCTCGGCGGTGTGCGCGACGTTGCCGGGGTTGTGGCCGGGGTCGAGGACGACGGTGCGGCCGGCGAGGCTGTTCGCCGCGGCGGCGGCCGTCGGGGTCGGGGCCGCGGTCGGGGCCTGCGTCGACGGTGCGGTGGACGGTTCGGGCGCCGGCGTGTCGGAGGTCGGCGGCGGCGCGACAGGAGGGGTGAGGGGCGTCGCGCCGGGGTCCGCGGTGCCGGTCGCGCCGGGGGAGGACGGCGCCGTGGGCGGGGCGGAGGCGGCGGCCGTGGCGCCCGCCGGGCCGGAGCGGTCGAGGGCCTGCCAGCCGAACCAGCCCGCCGTGCAGAGCGGAACGGCCGCGGCCACCACCGTGGTGGCGCGCAGCAGGGCGGAACGGCGGGGCGGTCGAGGGGTGGCGCCGGTCACTGGTGGGTCAGATCCTGTCCTGGGTCCGCGGGGTGAGGCCGTAGCTGGTGGCGATCGGGTTCCACTTGGTCATGAAGTCCGTCTTCGCCTGGGTGGCCTGCGGGTTGAGCTCGTCGGCGTGCTTCTTGTCCTGGGTGGTCGGGGCCCTGCCGGAGCAGCCCTGGGCGGCGACGGCGCGCGCCCAGCTCGCGTACGCCTTGTCGATGTCGGCGGACAACTGCCAGGCGGACTTCAGCGAGTTCAGCGCGTCCGGGCCGCCCGGCACGTCCGTGACGCTCAGCTTGGCGAGCTTGGTCAGCAGCGCGGCGCGCTGGTTGGCGCCGTTGTCGAAGACCTGGGCCGCGGTCTCGATGTCGGCCTTCGACGGGCAGCTGCTCACCTTGGCGACGGCGTTGCCGATCGGGGCCTTGGCGTTCTCGCCCTCGCTGAGCAGGCCGTCCAGCGCCTGGGCCTGGGCCTGGGCGTTGGGCCCGGCGCCGGTCGCGGTCGGGGAGGGCGCGGCGGTGGGCGAGGCCGCGGCGCTCGCGGCGCCGTTCGGCGCGGTGTCCGTCCCGGTGGGCGCGGGCTGCGGGTTGCCGGCGCCGGCCCCGGGGGTGGCGGCCGGGGCGGGCACGGCCCGGTTGTCCTTGTCATCGCCGCCCCGGGCGGCGAACACCAGGCCGCCGCCGATGGCCAGCACCAGGAGCAGAGCGAAGCCGATCAGCAGGGGAGCCTTGCGGTTGACCGGGCGGTCCTGGTCGTCGTCCTCGTCCTGGTAGGAGGTCGGGTAGTCGGCCGGGTAGCCGGGCTGGGCGCCGTACGGGGGCTGCGGCGGGGCGCCGGGGGGCTGGGGGTAGCCGTAGCCCTGCGGGGCCTGGTACTGCGGGGCCTGGTACGGCGGGGTCCCGTACTGCGGAGGCTGCTGCGCGGTCGCGTGGGAGGGGAACGGCGAGGCCGCGGGCGGGGCGCCGTACGGGGGCTGCGGCGGGGCCTCGGTGCGGGGGATCGGGGCGGTCGGCGGGTCGTAGCCGGGCGCGTCGGCCAGGTACGGGCGGGCGCCGAGCGGGGGGCCCTGGTCGCCGACGGCGCCGGGCACGGGCGGTGGCGCGACCATGCTCAGGCGGGGGTCGACGGGGGCCTGCGGGCCTGCGGGTGGCCGGGCGGCGGCGGGTGCGGGGGCCTCGGGGGCGGGCTCGGCACCGGCCGGGTGCTGCGGGCCGCGCACCCAGCCGCCGGCCCCGCCGCGCGCCGTGGGGTCCCAGACCGCCGGAGCGGTGTTCTGCTGGTCCGTCATGTCGCTGCTGGCCCCCACCGTCCGCCGATGCTCTGCCTGGTGCTGCGCGGCCACCGTACCGTTCGAACCCCCGCCCGACAGCCTCGGCACGACGTTAGAGCATCGGCGCGGGGCCGTGGGGCGGCTCGGGGGATCCCGTGGGCGGCTCGGCGGAGACGGGGGAGACGGCGGGGGCGGCGGGGCCCGGGGGCGTCGGGGGTCAGCGGGCGGAGCGGCGCAGGACGCGCAGGGAGCCGGTCACCGAGACCTCCTCGAAGCCCTCGGCGAGCGCCCGCAGGTACACCCGGTACGGGGCCTGGCCGCCGTCCGCCGGGTCCGGGAAGACGTCGTGCACCACCAGCAGGCCCTCCGGCGCCAGGTGCGGCACCCAGCCCTCGTAGTCGCCGGTCGCGTGCTCGTCGGTGTGCCCGCCGTCGATGAACACCAGGCCCAGCGGGCGGCCCCAGAGGGCGGCGATCCGCGGCGAGCGGCCGACCAGCGCCACCACGTGCTCCTCCAGCCCGGCGGCGTGCAGGGCGCGGCGGAACCGGGGCAGGGTGTCCATCAGCCCGACCTCGGGGTCGACCAGGGTCGGGTCGTGGTACTCCCAGCCGGGCTGCTGCTCCTCCGAGCCGCGGTGGTGGTCCACGGTCAGCGCGACCGTCCCGGTCTCCCGGGCGGCCGCCGCCAGCAGGATCGCCGAGCGGCCGCAGTAGGTGCCGATCTCCAGAACGGGCAGACCGGTGCCGCGGGCCGCCGCCACCGCGGCCGCGTACAGCGCGAGCCCCTCGTCCACCGGCATGAACCCGGTGGCCGCCTCGAACGCCGCCAGCACCTCGGGCGCCGGGCGGGCGCTCTGCAGCAGGTCGGACATGCGATGCTCCTCGGGTCGGGGCGGGGACGGACGTGGGTCGGACCCTACTGGACGGTAGCGGTGGCGGCGCGCGCGGGCCCGGCGCTCCGGCCGGAATCGGGCGGTCCTCCGGGCGGTCCGGTCGGAGCGGGCGGCCCAGGCGGCCCAGGGTGGACGAGCCGCTGCCCGCCCCGGGTGGAACCCGTTCTACTGGCGGTGCGCGGGCCGTGCCAGAATCGCCCCGTCCGAGGATCCACTCCGCGTCACGCGATGCACACAGGGAGCAGCCCCATGCGCGCAGCCGTCCTGCACAAGACCGGCCAGGACACCCTCGACGTCCGCGAGGACGTGACCGCGGTCGGCTTCGGGAAAGGCGGCGTCCGGGTCCGGATGCGCGCCGCCAGCCTGTGCCACTCCGACCTCTCCGCGATGAGCGGCGTCCTGCCGCAGCCCGCGCCGTTCGTCCCCGGGCACGAGGGCGCCGGCGACGTGGTGGAGGTCGGCGAGGACGTGACCGGGTTGCGCGTCGGCGACCGCGTGGTGCTCTGCTGGATGGCCCCCTGCGGCCGCTGCGACCACTGCGAGCGGGACCGCGGTCACCTCTGCGTCGCCAGTCTGCGCCGGCTCGGCGCCCCCGGCTTCCGGATCGAGGAGGGCGGCCTGACCGCCTCCGGCTTCTACGGCACCGGTGCCTTCGCCGACGAGGTCGTGGTCGACGCCGCCGCCGTCATCAAGGTGCCCGACGACCTGCCGTACGAGATCGCCGCGCTGATCGGCTGCGGGGTGACCACCGGCATCGGAGCGGCGGTGAACACCGCCCGGGTCGAGCCCGGGGCGTCCGTCGCGGTGATCGGGGCGGGCGGCGTGGGCGTGGCCACCGTCCAGGGCGCCCGGGTCTGCGGCGCCGGCCGGATCACCGTCGTCGACCCGGTCGCCTCCCGCCGCGAGCGGGCCCTCGCCTTCGGCGCCACCGAGGCGATCGCCCCCGAGGACCTGAAGGCGGTGGCCAAGAAGCTGCCCGGCGGCGGCTTCGACTACGTCTTCGAGGCGGTCGGCCGGGCGGCCACCGTCCGGGCCGGGTACGACGCGGCCCGGCGCGGCGGCGCGGTGGTCGTCATCGGCGCGGGCGCCCAGGACGACCTCGCGCAGTTCACCATGGGCGAGCTGTTCTTCAACGAGAAGCGCCTGCTGCCCTCGCTCTACGGCGGGGCGACCGTCGGGCGCACCGTCGCGCTGGTGGTGGACCTCTGGCGGGCCGGCCGGATCGACCTCGGAGGCATGATCACCCACCGGGTCGGCCTGGCGGACGTCAACGAGGCGATCGCGCAGATGCGCAGCGGCGAGGCGCTGCGGACCGTCGTGACGATGGACTGACGCTTGGCGGGTTGCCCGGGCCGGCGGCAGAGCCGGCGCTCGGGCGAACGGACCGGGGCCCGCCGGGGGAGTGCTGCTCCCCCGGCGGGCCCCGTGCGTGGTGCGGGTGGGATCAGCCACGCGCCACGGCCGCGCGGTGGCGGCCGTGCGGGGCGGAGACCGGGCTGTCATCGGAGGCGGACCGGCCGCGGTGGCGGCCGTGCGCGGCGTCCTCGGCCGTCTTCTCGTCGGCGTCGGTCCCGATGAGCGCGGGTCCGGTGGTGTCGGTGAGGGTGTCGGACATGAGAGATCGTCTTTTCCGTGCGGAGGGTGCAGGTCATCGGCGCCCGGCCGGCGCCGGGGGCGCACGGGCGAGTCCCCGATCGGGCGCTCGGTACGCGTCCGTACCAGGTGATCGCGGCCCGTGCCCCGGCCACCATAACGGCCGGAACGATCGAGATCCTATCGAGATCATGACGCCGGCCCCGCGCTGGTCCGGGGCCCGGAACCGAGCCGGTGACCGACCGGCGCGCGGGTGGCGGCGGCCTCGACGGGCGGGGCGAGGCCGGGGGCGAGGGTCCGGCCGATGGGACGTCGGGGCAACCGGGAGCTCCCGTCGGAGAGTTCGGAGCGGTGGGGGACAGGAGGGGGGACAGGAGGGGGCGGAAGAGGGGGGAAGGGGGAGGGAAGGGGACGGCGGAGCCGGTGGGAAGACGGCGGGTACCGCCCCCGCCCGCCCACCCGCCCGCCCGTCCGGACGGACAGGCGGGCACGGCACCCGGTCACGGCCGCCCGATCGGCGGTCAGCCCGGTCGGCCGGTCCGCAGGAACGCGGCCAGCAGCTCGTGCAGCACGGCGGCGCCCTCCTCGGCGAGCACCTCGTGCCCGGACCCGGCCGCCTCGACGTACCGGAAGTCCGCGCCCTCGATCCGGCCGATCCGCAGCAACTCGTGCCGCAGCGAACGGGACTGGCTGACCGGCACGACCTGATCCCGGTCGCCGTGCACCACCAGCAGCGGCGCGCTCAGCCGGTGCGCCAGCTGCAGCACGTCGCGCGGGCCGCGGGCGTCGGCGATCGGCTCGCCGCCGCCCAGCCGGGCGGTCAACGCCGCCACGGGGGGCGCCGCTTCGGCCAGCAGCCGGGCGCCGGACAGGAACGGGGCGACCACCGCGCAGCGGGCGACCTGCTCGGCCGGTGCGTGCGCGGCCGCCAGCAGCGCCAGGAAGGCGCCGTAGCTGACCCCGAACAGCGCGGGCGGTTCCAGGCCGAGTGCCGCGCGCTGGCCGGCGATGCCGTCCAGCAGGTACAGCACGTCGTCCAGGTCGGGGCCGCCCCAGGCGCCCCGGATGGCCAGCGCGTGCGCCACGCCGTAGCCCGTGGAACCGCGCTGGTTGGGCGCGACCACCGCCAGGCCCTCGGCGGCCATCCGCTGCAGCGCCGGGTCGAACTCCAGCCGCCAGGCGTCGGCCGGGCCGCCGTGCAGCGCCAGCACCAGGTGGGGGCTGCTCAGCCAGGCGTCGCCGCCGTACACCACCGCCTCCAACGGGCTTGTCGGGCCCGCCAGTTCGAGGCTCTGCGCGGGATGCCAGCGGCCGCCCTCGCCGGGCGGGGTGCTGCCGTCCAGCCGCCAGCCGGGCGGAGGGGTCCGGGCGGGGCGCACCTCGCCGGGCTGCCAGGGCAGGACGGTGTCCCGCCACGGGCCGGGCGATCCCGGGGCCGACGGGGCGAGTCGGAGCGGCGCGAGTTGCAGCGGCAGCGGCATCGGGCCGGTACCGGTCGGCACCGGGCCGTGCGCCAGCAGCGCGTCCACGTCCAGGGTGGCCAGCGCCGCCGGGTGGTCGGGCGAGGAGTACGGCAGCCGCAGCCCCGCCGCGTCCCAGTGCCCGACCGCGCCGAGCCGCCCGGGCGGCACCGGCAGCGGGTCCAGCCGTCCGGTGGACGGCCGCCACAGCGCGAGCGCCGACCCGGCGCCGTGGTCGATCTGCAGCACCACCCGGGGGCCGTCGGCCCCCTGCCGCAGCGCGACCGGCCGCAGGAACACGCCCCCGATGTGCAGGCACTCCGGGAACCGCAGCGGCTCGCCGCCGCCGAGGACGCCCCAGCCGAGCCGGTCGGTGCCGGGGGCGTCGCTGCGTACCATCGCGAACCGGCTGTCCGGGTCGAACAGCACCAGCCGGTCGTTGCTGTGCTCGCCGATCTCCAGCAGCGGGGTGGTGGTGCCGCTGCGCAGGTCGAGCACCACGCTGCGGACCAGCCCCGCGTCCACCCGGTCCAGCGCGAGCAGTGCGCCGGTGTGGTCCAGCCAGGCGCCCCCGCCGTGCAACCCCGGGATCTCGGCCACCGGTTCGGGCGCGGTGCCGTCCGTCCGCACCAGCCAGGCGGTGGTCGCCGGACGGGTGTCGGTGCCGAGGGCGACCGCCACCGGTGCCCAGGGGCCGGCGCCGTCCGGCACGGGGAGCGGCAGCAGCCGCAGCCCGGCCATCCGGAGGGATGCCAGGGGCTGCTCCACGGCGGCGGTTCCGCCGTGGTGGAGGCGGACCAGGTCGTGCCGCTCGCCGTCGTGCCGGCCGACCAGCACCGAGCCGTCCGGCAGCGCGACCAGCTGGGAGCGCGGGCTCTCCGAGCGGTTGCCGGGCAGCGGCAGCGCGAGCGGCGCGGCCGGGGTGCCGTCCGGCGGCAGTCGCCAACCCTCCACGTACCAGCCGCTGTCGGCGGAGGAGGCCAGGCAGGCGGCGTGGCTGCCGTCGGCGGCGAAGGCGAAGCCCAGTCGGCGCAGGGCCTGTGTCACGGTCCGGGTGGCCACGGTCATGCTCCGCTCACCCCGCTTCCGTCGGGCGGGAGTCGGCGCCCGGCGGGTGGGAGACAGCGCCCGGCGGGCGGAAGCGGACTCCCTGCGGGCGGGACCGGGTCCAGCCAGAGCCGGGGGCCGCCGTGGCGCAGCCGCAGCAGGAAGGCCAACGGGCCCGTCGTGCCGGTGCCGTAGGCCGGGGCACAGCCGGTGCCGGTCTCGTCCGGGAGTACCAGGAGGCCCTCGCGCAGGGCCGAGCGGGTGGCCAGCAGGGTGGCCAACTGCTCGGCGCCGGTGCGGAATCCGGGCTCGCCGGTGGCCTCGGCGAGGTCCAGCAGGTACTCGCCGTCGCCGGCCAGTCCGTGGCAGGCGCTCGCGCCGCCGTGCCAGCGTCCGGCCAGTACGGCGCGTCCGGCGGCGCGGGCCAGGTCGAGCGATTCGGCGTCGCCGGTGGCGCGCCAGAGCCGCAGCAGGAAGCTGCCCACGCCGGAGGAGCCGCTGCACCAGTGCGCGCGCCGGACGTGCTCCGGGTCGTTCGCGCCCTGCGGCCACCAGGCGGTCTCCTGCCCGGCGCCCGGCCGGTCGCCCGGTCCGTCGCCCCACCGCACGGTCGCGGCGAGGGTCCGGCCGGCCTCGGCCGCGCCGGTGAGCAGGGCCTCGTCGCCGGTCGCCCCGGCGGCGGCCAGGAGGAAGGCGCCCACGCCGGCCGCGCCGTGGGCGAAGCCGAGCCGGGTGATCCCGGCGAGCGCCGAGTCGAAGTCCGCGGGCACCGGCCAGACCGTCCCGTACGGCGCGCGCCGGGCCGCGGTGAGCAGGGCACGGGCGCCGCGGCAGGCCCGGGCGCCGAAGCCGTCGGCGGTGAGGTCCGCGGTGGCGGACGGCCCGCCGGCGAAGCCATCCGCGGTGGCGCCATCGGCGGTGAAGTCATCGGCGGCGAAGCGGAGCTGGGTGAATCCGGCGCCGGCCGCGCCGTGCCGGACGCCGGGGTCGGGCCATTCGACCGGGATCCGGCGGGCGAGGCCGGCGGCGCGGCCGGCGAGCGGGGAGTCGCCCAGTGCGCGGGCGGCGTCCAGCAGGGCCCAGGCCGTCCCCGAGCGCCCGAAGTGCAGCCCGGGCAGCACCACCGGTTCGGCGGCGATGCGCCGCTCGATCCAGTGCGCGGCGGTCCGGGCCGTCCCCGCGGCCTCCGCCCGCACCCCGGCCGGCAGCCCCTCGGCCGCGACCGCCCGGGCCAGCACGGCCAGCACCCCGGCGGCGCCGTGCTGCACGTTGCACGGGTCGGTCCGCTCGCCCGCGGGCACCACGGGCCACAGCCGGTCCGGTCGCTCCGGCGTGACGGTGGCGGTGAGGTGCCGCAGGCCGTCGTGCAGGAGGCGGTCGAGCAGCGGACGGTCGAGCAGGAGGCGGCCGAGCGGCGCGGCGCCGTCGGTGGCGCTCCCCGGAGCCGTGGCGGTCCGGGCGCCGCCCCATCGGGTGCGGGCGTGCGGGAGGGGTGCGCCGCCGGAGGGGCGCGCGGCGCCGTACCCCGGGCGCGCGCCCGGGGCGGTGGGCGCATCGGCACCGCCCGCGCCCGCGCGCAGCGCCTCCCGGACCCGCGCGACGGGCCACCGCTGCCCGGGCTCCTCGGCCCGCAGCCCGAGGACCGCCGGGGCCAGGCGGCGCGCGGTGGTTCCGGTCCGGGCCGCGAGGACGAGCCAGCGGCCGAGCCGTTCGGCGACCGGACGGGCCTGCGGGAGGTCGTCCGGCAGGAGCGGGTCGTGGCCGGTGGCCAGGAGGAAGAGCAGCCCGCCGAGGGCGTACCGGTCGACGGCCGGGTCGGCGACGAGGCTGCCCGCGGGGGCGAGCCGGCCGGGTCCGTGTTCGGGGGCGCGGTAGCCGGGGGTGCCGGCCGGTCCGGCGGGCCGGCCGGCCTCGGCGGCGAGTCCGAGGTCGATCAGCCGCAGCGTGCCGTCCGGGCGGACCAGGACGGTGCCGGGGGAGAGGTTGCGCAGCACCAGGCCCTGCGCGTGCACCCGCTCGACGAGGTCGAGCAGGGCGTGCGCGACCGGCCCGGCCTCGGCCCAGACGACGCCGGGGCTGCCGTCGCGGCGCAGCCGGGCGCCGACCCAGCCGTCGAGCGGCTGTCCGACGACGCGTTCCTGCACCAGGAAGACGGAGTCGTCCTGTTCGATCAGCTCGACGGCGCGCGGCGCCAGGTCCTGCCCGCTCAGCCGGTCGAGCAGCGCGGCCTCGTGCCGCAGCGCGTCACGGGCGTCGGTGCCCGCGCGGTCGACCTCGATGTGCGCCCGGGCCTGCTTGACCACGACCTCGGTGCCGCTCGACGCCTCCCGTCCGAGGAACACCCCGCCCTCGGCGCCGTGCCGGACGGCGGCGGTCACCTCGTACCGGCCGGCCAGCAGTGCGCCGCCCTCCCGCCTGCCTCGGGCCCGGCTCCGAGCGGGGGCCGATGTCGGGTTCGATGCCGCGGCGGCCCGGGCGCCCAGCGGATCCCGCACCCACCCCGGCACCCGGTACGGCCCCCCGCGCACGTCCACGGCCCGCTCCCCGCCGGGCCCGCGCAGCACCGACCGGTACTCCCCGTCGTTGCCCAGCTCCGCCGGCCGCGCGAACGCGCCGTACCGGTAGTGCACCCGGCTCCCGGGCCGGTACGGCCGGGCGGAGGGCACCACCGGCCCCGGCAGCCCGGCGGTGGCCCGGTCGAGCTCGGCCGCCAGCCGCTGGAACTGCGCGTCGTCCGCGGGATGGACGGTGATGAACTCCCCCGTCGAACCACGGTCGCCGTGCCGGGAGTTGAGCTCGCTCAGCCGCTCCTGACCGGCGGCGAACCGGAAGTCGCACGGGTCCTCGGCGAGCACCCGGACGACGGCCGAGAGCACCTCCTCGCCCACCACCGACGCCGCGCTCACCTGGAGCTTCCACCCCTGCTCGGGCAGCGGCGAGGACGCGGACGGCCGGGCCGTGCACCAGAAGCCGTCGACGGTGACGTCCCAGCCGCCGTCGCCTCCCCGGCCTCCGGCACCGGCCAGTGCCGCCCGCGTCGTCTCCGGCCACGAACCGACCGCACTCGGTCCGCGCCCCACCGATCCCCTGCCCCCGGCCGTACGCAGCGATGTGCCCGCCCCCATGCCGCCACCACATCCCTTCGTCTCCGCCGCCACGGGTGCCCACTGCTCCGGCCCCCGGGCGGACGGCCCGGCCCGATCGGTTTCCTCTCGCGCCCCTCGGCGCCTCCCCTCCGAGGGGGCCACGGGACGCGGCCTCCGGCGGCTCACGCGGGGCCGCTGCCGGGGCAACTCCCGTTCGCAGGAGTGAAGTTAGTTTCGAGAAAACCGGCAGCTCAACGCAGAGCCGGTCACTTCACTCGTAAGGGTGATCCGGGAGCGGTTTCGGATTCGTCCGAGAGCGCCGTTGTGAGCAGTGAGCGCCGGGCGCACCGGCGTGCACGGCCCGCGCGGGCCGGTCCGAGCGCCCCTCGCCGCAGGTTGACGCGCATCCGTGCGCCGGCGGCACCCCTCGCCGCCCGCACTGCCGCCCCCGTCGCCGCCCCGCCACCACCCCGCCACCACCCCGCGGCGGCCCCGGCACCCGAACGGCCGAGGCCCGATCGCCCCCGCGCGCACGGTAGTCTCGACAGGTGCCGAAACTGTCCGACGTCATCACCGCGCTCGAAGAGGTCTACCCGCCGCAGTGGGCGGAGTCCTGGGACGCCGTCGGCCTGGTCTGCGGGGACCCTCAGGCCGAGGTCCGCCGCGTGCTGTTCGCCGTCGACCCCGTCCAGGCGGTCGTCGACGAGGCCGTGGAGTGGGGCGCCGACCTCGTGGTCACCCACCACCCCCTCTACCTGCGCGGCACCACCAGCGTCGCCGCCACCGGCTTCAAGGGCCGGGTGGTGCACACGCTGATCACCAACGGCATCGCCCTGCACGTCGCCCACACCAACGCCGACCACGCCGACCCGGGCGTCTCGGACGCGCTGGCCGAGGCGGTGGGCCTGCGGGTGACCGGTCCGCTGGTGCCGGACCCGACCGACCCGCTGGGCCGCCGGGGCGCCGGCCGGATCGGCCTGCTGGAGCCCCCGCTGCCCCTGTCGGCGTTCGCCGCGCGGGTCGCCGAGGGCCTGCCCGCCACCGCCACCGGCGTCCGCGTCGCGGGCGACCCGAACCGGCTGGTCAGCCGGGTCGCGGTGTGCGGCGGCTCGGGCGACAGCCTCTTCGCCGAGGTGCGGGCGGCCGGCGTGGACGCCTACCTGACCGCCGACCTGCGCCACCACCCGGCCTCCGAGGCCGCCGAGGCGGCGTCCGTCGCGCTGATCGACGCCGCCCACTGGGCCACCGAGTGGCCCTGGCTCGGCCTGGCCGAGCGCGCCCTGCAGTCCGCCGCAGACAAGCGCGGCTGGGCCGTGGAGACCAAGGTCTCCCACCGGGTCACCGACCCGTGGACCGCGCACGCCCCCATGTCCTTCACCGCCTGACCCGATTCACAGGAGCTCTCCGCTTGAACGCCGCGCCCGCCGACCAGATCCGCCTGCTCGACCTCCAGGCCTTCGACTCGAAGCTCGACCAGCTGGCCCACCGGCGCCGGACGCTGCCCGAGCACGCCGAGATCGACAAGGCCTCCGCCGACCACACCGCCCTCAAGGACCTCGTCGTCGCCGCCGAGGCCCAGAAGAGCGACACCGCCCGCGAGCTGACCAAGGCCGAGCAGGACGTCGAGCAGGTCCGCACCCGGGCCGCCCGCAACCAGCAGCGGCTGGACTCCGGCGCGATCACCTCGCCGAAGGACCTGGAGAACCTCCAGCACGAGATCGGCTCGCTCTCCAAGCGCCAGGGCGACCTGGAGGACGTCGTCCTGGAGATCATGGAGCGCCAGGAGAGCGCCAAGAGCCGGGTCGAGGAGCTGTCCGCCCGCCTGGAGCACTCCACCGTCGTCCTCACCGAGGCCGAGGGCCGCCGCGACGCCGCCTTCGCCGAGATCGACACCGAGGCCGACAAGGTCAAGCGCGACCGCGAGACGGTCGCCGCGGTCATCCCGGCCGACCTGCTGAAGGTCTACACCAAGCTGCGCGAGACGCAGGGCGGCGTCGGCGCGGCCCGCCTCTACCAGCGCCGCTGCGAGGGCTGCCGCACCGAGTTCTCGATCACCGAGCTGAACGCCATCAAGGCCGAGCCGGCCGACAAGGTCGTCCGCTGCGAGAACTGCTCGCGGATCCTGGTCCGCACCGCCGACTCGGGCGCCTGAGCCGGTGCCGGCGCGCTTCATCGTCGAGGCGGACGGCGGGTCCCGGGGCAACCCGGGGCCGGCCGGCTACGGCGCGGTGGTCCGTGACGGGGACACCGGGCAGATCGTCGCCGAGGCCGCCGAGTTCATCGGCCACGCCACCAACAACGTGGCCGAGTACAAGGGCCTGATCGCCGGGCTCAGGGCGGCCCGCGAGCTCGACCCGGACGCCTCGGTGGACGTCCGGATGGACTCCAAGCTGGTCGTCGAGCAGATGTCCGGTCGCTGGAAGATCAAGCACCCCGACATGCAGCCGCTCGCCGCCGAGGCCCGCACGGTCTTCGCGCGCGGCCGGGTCACGTACACCTGGATCCCGCGCGAGCGGAACAAGGACGCCGACCGGCTGGCCAACGAGGCGATGGACGCGGGCCGGGCCGGGCGCCAGTGGGAGCCGCGGCCGAAGGCCGTGGCCGTCGACGAACCGCCGCCGGAGACCACCGCCCCCAGGGCCGGCTGGGCCGCCCCCGCCGACCTCGGCACCCCGACCACCTTCGTCCTGCTGCGCCACGGCGAGACCCCGCTCACTCCGGAGAAGCGCTTCTCCGGCAGCGGCGGCAGCGATCCGGAGCTCTCCGACAAGGGCCGCTGGCAGGCCGGGCGGGCCGCCGAGGCACTCGCCGAGCGCGGCAGCGTCCAGGCCGTGGTCGCCTCCCCGATGCGCCGCACCCGGCAGACCGCCGAGACCGTCGCCGCCCGGCTCGGCCTGGAGGTCCGGTACGAGGACGGGCTGCGCGAGGTCGACTTCGGCGACTGGGAGGGACTGACCTTCGCCGAGGTGCAGGAGCGCCACCCGGCCGACCTGGCGGCCTGGCTCGGCTCCGCCAAGGCCAAACCGACCGGCAGCGGCGAGAGCTTCACCACCCTCACCCACCGGGTCGGCGTCGCCCGGGACAAGACCATCGCCCGGTACGCGGGGAAGACGGTGCTGGTGGTCTCGCACGTCAGCCCGATCAAGACGCTGGTCCGGCTGGCCCTCGGCGCCCCGCCGGACTCGATGTACCGGATGGAGCTGAGCGCCGCCTCGATCTGCGCCGTCCAGTACTACGCGGACGGCAACGCCTCGCTGCGGCTGCTCAACGACACCTCGCACCTGCGCTGATCCGGTCCCGCTGCTCGCTCCCCGCCCCGCCGCGGTGGCCCGGGGCGGGCACGGGAGCGGGAGCGGGTGCCGGTGGGGGTGCCGGTCAGTGCACCTCGGTGACGACCACGTCCAGCTGCCACGGCTTGCGGGCGGTGCCCTCCGCCGCGAGCTCCACCCGGTGGCCCAGCGCCGCCAGCGCGTCCATCAGCTCGCCGGGCGTCTTCGGCTCGGCCCCGGAGACCAGCAGGTCCCGGACCAGACGGCCCTTGGTCGCCTTGTTGAAGTGGCTGACCACGGTGCGCCTGCCGTTCCGCTCCTGCAGCACCCGGACGGTCGCGGTCCGGGCGGCCACCTCGCCGGCCGGCTTCCAGGCCGCCGCGTACGCGGAACTGCGCAGGTCCAGCACCAGCCCGTCCGCCACCTCCGGAAGCACGGCGGCCATCGCGTTCCGCCAGTACGCCCCGAGCGCCCCCGGTCCGGGGAGTTTCACGCCCATCGAGCAGCGGTAGGACGGGATCCGGTCGGAGATCCGCACGGCGCCCCAGAGACCGGAGAACACCAGTAGCGAGCGCTCGGCCCGGTCGTAGGCGGCGGAGTCCAGGGTGGCCAGGCCGAGGTTGTCGAACAGCACCCCGGTGTAGACCTCGCCCGCCGGACGGGCCCCGGCGGTCGGCAGACCGGCGTTCTTGGCGATCTCGCCGCGCAGCCCGGGGGAGAGGCCGAGCACCTCGGCGGCGGTGTCCTCGTCGCCCCGGCAGAGGCCGACCAGTGCGTCCAGCACCGCCCCGCGCGCCGCCGTCAGCCCGGGCAGCGACAGCCGGTCCAGCGCCACCGGCCCGCCGTCCCCGGACCCGGCCTTGCCCTCCGAGGGCGGCAGCAGCACCAGCACAGCGGACTCCTTCAACACGTCGTGGCGGACGAACCCCGCCACCCTACTGCGGCCGCCCCGGCTCCCAGCGCCACGCAGAGGGGCGCGTAGTACCGGCGGTCCAGCCGCCGGAACCGCTCCGAGCGCTCGACCGCGCCGCCGAACAGCGCCGGCCCCCCGACCCCGCGCGCCAGCAGCACCCCGGCCACCGTCCGCACCCCGGCCCGCCGCACCCGCGCCGGCCCCACCCCGGGCAGCACCCCGGCCTCCGCGCCCACCAGGTACGCGGCCGCCCCCAGCATCCCCGCCACCGCGACGCAGGCCGCCGCCGGCGGCACTCCCTCGCCCGCGCCCACCACGGTGTCCGCGAACTCCTCCGGCGTCCGCAGCGGCCACGGCGTGACCGCCCACACCGCGTGCAACGCCCCCGTCGCCGCCAGCACCCCCGACACCACGACCCCGGTCGCCCGCACCGCACCGCTCATCGCCGGAACCCCCTTCGCGCCGCCCACGTCCACCCGACCCACCCTACGAAGCCTTACACCGGGCCCCGTCGGCCCCGCCGCCCCCGCCGGCCCGACGACCCCGGCAATTCGGTGGGAACCTTCCGCGTCCGCGACTACCGTGAGCAGCGAGGAGAGTGATCGAGATGACCCTGCGACCCCTGGACCTGGTACCCGACGACGGTGACGCCGTGGAGGAGTCGCTGTCCGTGCGGCTGCCGGCGGGCCTGCCGGAGGAGACGCGGCAGGCGCTGGAGTTCGCGCTCCGGGCGACGGCGCAGGCGGTGATGGCCGGGCGGGTCCGGGTGACCGGGGCGCCGGGCGGGTCGGACACCGCCGAACTGGCCTTCGAGGTCCGGCAGTCCGAGCTGCCGGACGCGCTCACCGAGCAGGCCCGGCCCGACCGGCCCGACCGGGCCGAGCGCCGGGCGGCCATGGTGGCCCGGATCCGCGCCGCCAACGCGGAGACGCTGGAGAGGCTGAAGGACCTGTGACGGCGCCCACCGAGTACCAGTACCTGGACCTGGCGGACGTCACCTACCTCGCCGGCGGTCCGCAGAACATCCGCGACCTCGGCGGCCTGCTCTCGGCGATCGCCCGTCCGCAGGCGAGCGTGTTCGGCGGCGACGCCTACCCGGACCTCTGGTCCAAGGCGGCCGCCCTCGGGCAGAGCCTGGCCCGCAACCACCCCCTGGTGGACCGCAACAAGCGGACCGCGTTCGAGGCGATGCTGCTGTTCCTGGACTACAACGGCGAGCCGTACACCGACCCGCGTCCGGACGACGCCGTGGCGTTCATGCTGCGGCTGGCCACCGGCGGGTACGACGAGGCGGTCGCGCTCGCGGCGAAGGACCTGAAGTCCCTGCTGGGACGCTGAGCCTCCGTCCGGACTCACCCGATCCGCCCTACGCTGCCTCCATGCCTCGCCGAAAACTGCGCGTCAAGGCCGCCGACTCCGCCCGGATCAACACCGAGCTGACCGAACTCCGCACCCGCCTGGAGATCCACACCGAGTGGCCGGAGGCGGTGCTCGCCGAGGCGGAGGAGGCGGCCGAACGCCCCCGGCTGCCCGAGCACGACGCCACCGACCTGCCGCTGTTCACCGTCGACCCGCCCGGTTCGCGCGACCTCGACCAGGCCATGCACCTCACCCACCGCCCGGGCGGCGGCTACCGGGTGTACTACGCGATCGCCGACGTCGCCGCCTTCGTCCGCCCGGGCGGCGCGATCGACACCGAGGCCCGCCGCCGGGTCGAGACCCTCTACTTCCCGGACCACCGGATCCCGCTGCACCCCACCCGGATCTCCGAGGACGCCGCCAGCCTGCTCCCCGGCGAGCCCCGGCCCGCCCTGCTCTGGCAGCTGGACCTGGACGCCGACGGTTCCGTCGTCCTCGCCGACCTGCGCCGCGCCCTGGTCCGCTCGCACCGCCGCCTGGACTACGCCGCCGTCGAACGCGCGGTGGACCTGGGCGGCGCCGACGAACAGCTCGCCCTGCTCGCCACCGTCGGCCGGCTGCGCGAGGAGCAGGAGCGCGCCCGGGGCGGGATCAACCTGCCGGTGCCCGAGCAGGAGGTCGAGGAGACCCTGCACGGCTACGTCCTCGGCTACCGCGCGCCCGGCCCCGCCGACGGCTGGAACGCCCAGATCTCGCTGCTCACCGGCATGGCCGCGGCCGAACTGATGCTGGACGCGGGCGTCGGCCTGCTGCGCACCCTGCCCGCCGCGCCCGCCGGCGCGTACGAGCGGCTGCGCCGGATCGCCGCCGCGCTGGACGTGCCCTGGCCGCAGGCGCTCCCGTACCCGGAGCTGATCCGCTCCCTGGACCCGGACGTGCCGTTGAACGCCGCCTTCCTGAACGCCTGTACGGGCCTGCTGCGCGGCGCCGGCTACCACGCCTTCGACGAGTCCCGCGGCCGGCCCGCCCCCGCCGAGCCGGGCCACGCCGCGCTCGCCGCCCCGTACGCGCACTGCACCGCGCCGCTGCGCCGGCTCGGCGACCGCTTCGCGCAGGAGGTGTGCGCCGCGGTGGCGGCGGGGGAGGACGTGCCGGACTGGGCGCGGGAGGCGCTGCCGGACGTGCCGGCGCTGATGGCGAGCGGGGACCGTCGCGCGGGCGAGGTCGAACGGGCCTGCGTGGACCTGGTGGAGGCGGAGCTGCTGGCGGGCCGGGAGGGCGAGGACTTCCCCGCGGTGGTCATCGACGTGGACGAGAAGCGGCCCGCCGCCGGCACCGTGCAACTGCGCCACCCCGCCGTCCGGGCCCGCTGCGACGCGTCGGGGGTCGCCGCGGACGGCGCCGCCGCCCGGCTGCCGCTCGGCCGGGTGATCGAGGTCCGGCTGACGAAGGCCGACCCGGCCACCCGGACCGTCCGCTTCGCGGCGGTGTAGCGGTGTAGCGGCGCAGCGGAGCTGTGGGGCAGCGGGGCGGGGTCCTGCTGGGACACGGTTCCGCCACCCGGACGGATCCGTTCCGCCACCCGGACGGATCCGTTCCGCCACCCGGACGGGTCCGTCCCGCCGTCCGCCCCCGGCCCGCGGTGGGAGGATCGGCCCGTGCTCGATGCCCCGTCCCCCGCCGTGGCGCCGCCGCCCGCGCCCGCGCCCGCACCCGGGCGCCGCCGCCGGCTGCTCGTCC
The DNA here is from genome assembly GCF_040685975.1 of Kitasatospora sp. NPDC086791. NCBI lineage: Bacteria > Bacillati > Actinomycetota > Actinomycetes > Kitasatosporales > Streptomycetaceae > Kitasatospora > Kitasatospora sp. NPDC086791. The sequence continues at coordinate 189,085 of NZ_JBFBOC010000006.1, forward strand.
TGGCGATCTGCTGCCTGAGCCTGTTCATCGTCGGCCTCGACAACACCGTGGTGAACATCGCCCTGCCCGCGATCCAGCGGGACCTGCACGCCCCGGCGTCCGGGCTGCAGTGGATCATCGACGCCTACACCCTGGTGCTGGCCTCGCTGCTGATGCTGTTCGGCTCGGTGGCCGACCGCTTCGGCCGCCGCCGGGTGTTCCAGACCGGGCTGGTGTGCTTCGCGCTCGGCTCGCTGCTGTGCAGTCTGGCGCCGAGCCTGGAGTGGCTGGTGGCGTTCCGGGCGCTGCAGGCGGTGGGCGGTTCGATGCTCAACCCGGTGGCGATGTCGATCATCACCAACACCTTCACCGACCCGAGGGAACGGGCCCGGGCGATCGGCGTCTGGGGCGGTGTGGTGGGCATCTCGATGGCGCTCGGCCCGCTGCTCGGCGGCTTCCTGGTGGACGGCGCGGGCTGGCCGTCGATCTTCCTGATCAACGTCCCGGTCGCGCTGGTCGCCATCGCGCTGACGGCCCGCTACGTCCCGGAGTCCCGCTCGCCCCGGCCGCGTCGGCCGGACCCGGTGGGGCAGCTGCTGATGATCGTGCTGCTCGGCTGCGGCACCGCGGCGATCATCGAGGGCCCGGGCAACGGCTGGACCTCCCCGCTGATCCTCGCCCTCGCCGCGACCGCCGTGGCCGCGCTGGTCGCCTTCCCGCTGTGGGAGCGGAGGGTGGCCGAGCCGTTGGTGGACCCGCGGTTCTTCGCGAGCGCGCCGTTCGCCGGGGCGACCGTCACCGCGGTCTGCGCCTTCGCCGCGCTCGGCGGCTTTCTCTTCCTCAACACCCTCTACCTGCAGGACGTCCGGCACTACGGCCCGGTCGAGGCCGGCCTGTGGACGCTGCCGATGGCCGGGATGATGCTGGTCTGCGCGCCGCTGTCCGGACGGATCGTCGGCAGCCGGGGCCCGCGGCTGCCACTGGTCGCCGCCGGTCTCGGCCTGGCCGCGAGCGGGCTGCTGCTCACCCGGCTGGCCGCCGACTCCCCGCCGTCGCTGCTGCTGGCCGCGTACGGGCTGTTCGGCTTCGGCTTCGGCATGGTCAACGCGCCGATCACCAACGCCGCCGTCTCCGGGATGCCGCGGGCCCAGGCGGGCGTGGCGGCCGCGGTCGCCTCGACGAGCCGTCAGATCGGCCAGTCGCTGGGCGTCGCGGTGATCGGTACGGTCGTCGCCTCGGCCGTGGTCGGCTCGGTCGCCACCGGCTTCGCGCGGGCCAGCCACGCCGGCTGGTGGATCCTGGTCGGTCTGGGCGGCGCGATCCTGGCGCTGGGCCTGGTCACCACCACCGCCTGGGCGGGCGCCACGGCCGCCCGGGTGGCCGCCCGCCTCGGCGGCGAGCCGCCGGCCGTCCGGTCCGGTGTACGGGAGGCGCCGCCCGAGCGGCTACGATGACCACTACGGCGGAAGAGCCGGCCGGGCGGTCGCGACGGGTCACCAGACCCGCCGAGGAACGTCCGGGCTCCACAGAGCAGGGTGGTGGGTAACGCCCACCCGGGGTGACCCGCGGGACAGTGCCACAGAAAACAGACCGCCCACCGCTTCGCGCGGCGGGTAAGGGTGAAACGGTGGTGTAAGAGACCACCAGCGACCGGGGTGACCCGGCCGGCTAGGTAAACCCCACCTGGAGCAAGGTCAAGATCGGCGCCCTCGGGCGCCGTGCGCGGACGCCTGAAGGCTGCTCGCCCGAGTCCGCGGGTGGACCGCACGAGGCTGTCGGCAACGGCAGCCCTAGATGGATGGCCGCCTCCCCGGGCCGCGCAAGCAACCCGGGAGACAGAACCCGGCGTACAGGCCGACTCTTCCGCCGTACCAGGGGCTTTGCCCCCGGAAGGGCCTCTGACCTGCGTCGGAGGCCCTTTCCGAGCTTTCGGGGGCTGCCGTGTCAGGCGGTAGAACGCCCCTCGAAAGCCCCTCGGACAGAGCCGAAGGGCCCAGAAAAGTCCCCAGGAATGATCTTGACCTGGGATGGTTGAGCAGGCCTGATGCAGAGCGGGGATGGTCACTCAGCGGCCTTACGGGTGTAGCGGGCGAGGGTGCGGGCGCGCAAGGCTGCGGCGTCGAGTTCTCCGCGTGCGTAGGCGTCGAGGCCGGCGGTGGTGTCTGCGCTGACGCGCAGCCCCTCGGCCTCGGTGGAGCCGATGGCAGAGGCGACCGCCGCTTGGCGACGTTGGGCTTGCTCGTTCTGTTCGCGTCGTCGGTAGCCCTCCAGGGATGCGACGTCCACACGGCGGTGGGTGCCGACCATGCGGAACTCGATCAGGCCCTTGTCGAGCAGCTTGACCAGGTGCGGCCGGGAGACGCCGAGGGTCTTCGCCGCCTGGATAGTGGACAGCTCCATACTCTTGGCGATGACCTCGACCGTGCGGCCGGAGGCAATGAGCGCCATGGTCTCCATGAGGACCGCCAGGGCTTCGCGCGGCACCTCCACGGTGACCTCGCCCGCTTCGGCGACGGTGATGTGGAACGTCTCGGCACTGCTGGTGAGGGCGTCCCGCAGGCATGGCACGGCCTCCTCGACGCTGCGCTTGCGCTGCTCCTTCCGCGTCCGCAGGGCCTGGGTCCCACGCAGTGCCAGCGGGTTCTCAGCGGGGCGCTTGCGCGGCAGCTTCTTCCGAGTGCGGGAGGTCTCGATCTCGTAGCTGAAGATCGTCGTACTGTCGCCGGTGGGGTGCTTCTTCGGCTTGGCCGGTTTCCGTTCCTGGTGGGTCACGGGCATAGGTGCGGACGGCAGTCCGCGCCTTTGTCCCGCAGGTCGTACGGCCGCAGTGCCGTGGACTGTCCGCGCCCGGGGAACGGGTCCAGGGTCTTCGCCCCAGCCTCGCGCATCTGCTCGGCAGCCTGGTTCGGCTCGGTTGAGGCGGAGGCGGCTCCCAGCGCCGTGCTGACTGACGGCTCGCTCCGCCCCCTCCCCGCCTTCGGGCGGGGCTGCCCCCGCGGCTAGGCGGGGTGGGTGCCGACGGCGTCGCGGATCTGCTCGCCGAGGCCACCGTTGACCCGGGCGCAGTTGGCGCAGCAGAAGAACATCCCGGCCACTTCGACGCCGTGGCCCACGATGCGGACGTCGCACTGCTCGCAGCGCGGCGCGAGCTTCTCCATCGCGCACTCGAAGCTGTCGAAGGTGTAGGTGTCGCCGGTGACCGTCCTGATCTCGAAGGCCAGCCAGTAGTCGTTGCCGCAGGTGACGCAGATGGCCATGGCGGCCGTCTCCTTCCGGTCGGGCCGCCCCCGGCGGGGCGGCTCCTCCCAGTGTCGAAGGCCCGGTCGGCGGCGGCCACCCGGCGGGACTGTCGGGGCGTACCGGGCTCAGCCCGAGGACGGGCCCTGGCGTTCGGAGAGCTCCTCCAGGGCGCGGACGGCGCGGTCGGCGTCGTCGGCGGCGACGAACAGGTGGTCGTGGTGGAAGCCGGCCACCACGTTGCAGCTGATCCCGTCCTCGGCGAGCCGGGCGGCCACGGCGGCGGTCAGACCGACGGCCTCCAGTGCCGAGTGGATCTGCAGGGTGATCCAGGCCGCCACGTACTCGTAGCGCAGCCCGAGCGCGTCCGCCTCCTCCTGGGTGACCACCACCGTCACCCCCTCGGGCTCGGCGACGGTCACCACCGGCCGCATGCCGGCGGGCACCTTCGCGGGCAGCGTGCAGTAGACGTACCGCCCCGGGTTGAGCTGCGGGCGCATCCCGCGCAGTAGGGTCGCAAGATCTCGTTCTCCGGCCATGCCCGCCACCGTAGCGGCTGGGCGGTGGGCGCGTCCCGGGCCCAACGGCCGTGTCGGGCGCAGCCGGGCGGGCCGCCGGGGGAACTGCCGGGCGGGCCGGCGGTGTCATCGAAGATCGACCGCCCACGTCGGGACTGTCCGGTTCCCCGTTCCAGCTCGGCCGGTTCCCACCGTGCGGCCGGCGGTGGGACCATGAGAAAGCGGTTACCGTGCCGCCGACCATCGCACCTCGGAACGAGGGATGATCATGGTCAATGGGCCTGGCCCTGCCGTTCCTGGCGGTGCTGATCAATGACTGGCCCCATATGAAGGTGCTCTGGGCCTACCACCTTCAGTCGTCCGGTCACGTGCCCGGAGTCATCTACGGCATCTACCAGGTGGTCAAGGGCTGAGGCCCCACTCGCCAGAACAGGTACTCGACACGCCGGATTGACACCCATGTCACGACACGAGAACGAACACCGGCACACAAGCACAGGTGACGAGGCCAGGCCTGCCACCGGTGGCGCCGGTTCCACCGAGAGCCCGACCGACCTGCCCAAGAGGTCGTGGTGGGGCGTCCTGAAACGCACCACCAAGCAGTTCAAGGCCGACAGCCTCAGCGACGCGGCAGCCGCGCTCACCTACTACGGCCTGCTGGCGATCTTCCCCGCTCTGCTCGCGCTGGTGTCGATCCTGGGGCTGGTCGGCAGCCCCGCCACCAAGCCGCTACTCGACCACATTCGCGACCTCGGCCCCGGATCCGTCCGCCAGATCCTCACCGCCGTGGTGCAGCAACTCCAAGCCGCCCAAGGCAAGGCAGGCATCGCGCTGGCCATCGGGATCATCCTCGCCCTGTGGTCCGCCTCCGGCTACGTCGCGGCCTTCACGCGCGCCGCCAACAACGTCTACGGCATCGACGAAGGCCGCCCGTTCTGGAAGGCCCTGCCCACCCGGCTCGCCCTGACCGTCGTCCTCGTCGTACTCCTCGCCCTGACCGCCACCGGAGTCGTCTTCACCGGCACACTGGCCACCAAGACAGGGAAGATCCTCGGAGTCGGCGAGAACGCCGTACAGGTCTGGGGCATCGTCAAATGGCCGATCCTCGTCATCATCGTCACTGCGATGGTCACCCTGCTCTACTGGGCCGCGCCCAACGCCAAACGACCGAAGCTGCGCTGGATCGTCCCCGGGAGCCTGGTCGCCGTAGCCCTCTGGATCATCGCGTCCGGCGCGTTCGCCCTCTACGTCGCCGACCTCGGCAGCCTCAACAGCACCTACGGCAGCATCGGAGCCGTGATCCTCTTCCTCCTCTGGTTCTGGGTCTCCAACGTCGCAATCCTGCTGGGCCTCGAGTTCAACTTCGAGCTGGAGCGCGGACGAGCCATCGAAGCCGGTCACCCACCCGAGGAAGAGCCCCACCTCGAACCCCGCGACACCCACGAACCACCGCCCGACACCGCACAAGATCACGACAGCCCCAGTCACTGACTCCCCGGTCTGCTCGCCGCTTCGCCTGTCGCCACATGGAGCGGTGCGCCGGTGGGCTGTGCGCCGCCTCGACCTCGCTCCGGATCCGTACCGAGCGGACCACCGGCATCCGGCCGAAGCGCCAGGTGTGGACCGCCACTCCGGTCACTACCTCAAGGCTCGGCAAGTCCGGGTAACGCTCGAATCCAACACGGAGGCGGGTGAGTCGGGTCACCGGGTGTCCCGTCTGAACGTGGTTTGACCGGACCCAGCGACGTTTGATCGCGGCACGACGGGCCGGCCCACCCCCGACGAGCCTGCGGGTCCGACGTCCCCGGCCCGTACGGCGGCCGCCGCCGCCAAGAGGGACCAACCGTCGACCTGCACCGCCCGCCGTTCCTCCGGCTGCCACCCGCGGGCCGACGCCACGTCGAGCAGCGCCCGGACGGTGCCTGGTCAGTTGTCTTGTGTCAAATGATCTCGACCGTTCGTCAAGCGATCTTGACGAGTGGGCTCTCCCCGGAGGCGCCGTCGGCGAGCATCGGAATGTCGGCGTTCAGGCACCATCGCGGTGAATCGGCTGCGCCTCCGGGGGTGCCCAGCCGGACGATGGCGTCGCCGAGCGCGACGTACCAGGCCGAGGGCGGGCCCTCGCTCCGACAAGGCGGTTCGGCTCCGCGCGGCGGACCATCCCGCAGCCGATCAAGATCAAGTGGCGGGAACCTGTCGTCCATCAAGATCATTTGGCAAACAATCAAGATCATCTGGTGCGGGGTGGCAGTCGGCGATATATCGGTGAGTCGTTGACGAGCGACAGTCGCCGATATATCGTCGAACTATCGAGACAGTGACTCGACTGTTTCGGAGAACCAGGAGGAGGTGGGCGCCATGCGCTCAGGAAAGCGATTTCGTGGAGAGGGCCCGGGCGGCGGACGTCGGCGCGGGCCGGGGCCGGAGTTCCGGGGGATGCCCGGGGAGGGCTTCGAGGGCCGGGAGGCGTTCGGGGGGTTCGGCCCACCGTTCGGCGGCGGTGGTCCCGGGCGGCCGATGGGCGGCCCGTTCGGGCACGGCTTCGGTGGGCACGGCGGTCGGCGCGGGGGCCCGCACGGGCGGCGCGGCGGGCGGGCGCGGCGCGGTGACGTCCGCGCCTCGCTGCTGGCCCTGCTCAAGGAACGGCCGATGCACGGCTACGAGATGATCGCCGAGATCGCCGAGCGGACCGGCGGGGCCTGGCGGCCCAGCCCGGGCTCGATCTACCCCAACCTCCAGCTGCTGGAGGAGGAGGGCCTGATCACCGCGGAGGAGGTCGGCGGCAAGCGGCTGGTCTCGCTCACCGAGGCGGGCCGGGCCGAGGCCGAGGCCGGACCGGCGGAGCCGTGGGCGGAGGCCGGTCGGGAGGTCGACTGGGAGGCCGTCCAGGAGGTCGGCCAGGCGCTCGCCGCCGTCGACCAGGCGATCCAGCAGGTCATGCGGACCGGCAACGAGGCGCAGCGTGCCAAGGGGCTGGTCGTGCTGACCGAGGCCCGCAAGAAGCTGTACCTCATCCTCGCCGAAGATGACTGACCGGCGCGGGGGGAGGCGCACCGGCGCGACGGGCGGTGCCGCTGCTCACGGGTGGACCACGAACAGGGCCACGCAGACCAGCAGCAGCACCGCCCAGCCGAACCAGAGCCAGCCGTTGGGGCCGATCGTCACGGTGTAGAGGCTCACCGCCAGCAGCAGCACACCGGTGACCTCGGCGACCTGCCGGTTGTGCCGGGCGACGGCCCGGGAACTGCTCCGCGGGTGTCGTACCGTCCTGGCCATGCCGACCTCCCGGGAAGGCGATGGGGGATCGGGCGGCCCGTCGGCCTGCGGCCCGTCAGTCGGAGGCCTTCTCGGAGGCCTTGACCGAGGCCTTGTCGGAGGCCGCCTCGTCGTACTCGTAGCGCCAGAACCAGCTCAGGCCCCGTACCTGCTTGGCCCGGACGTACACCAGTGTGCGCGCGGCGGCGTCGCCGTGCGCGGGGACCGGGACCTGGTACTTCTTGGGCACGCCCAGCATCGGCCCCAGCGGGATCGGGAGGACCCTCCCGTCCAGGGGGCCGCCGACGAATTCGGTGTCCGCGCTCTTCATCCCTCCAGGGTCTCACCTCCGCGCGAGTGGCCGGCTTCCCTGCCCGACTCCCTCCGGGCTTGCTGCCGGACTCTCTCCCGGGCGGCCGGGAACCCCGGGGTGGGAGGGCGGGCGGGAGGCCCGGTGAGGGCCGAGTGCCGGGAGTGTGTCCGGGGTGCGCACGGGAGTGTGACCGGAGAGGCACCGCCCCCGGTCATCCGGAGGGTCCGCGCACCCCTATCCTTTCCTGTACGCCCTCGGGGTTCACCCGGGTCAGCGGGCCCCGTACGGGCCGGGCGAGGCGCGGATCCGCGCGCCCTCCGGCCGATCCGGCGCGGACAGCGTGCTGCCGTGACTGCGTACCGTGACCCGGGCGTCGGCCGTCCGGTGACCCCGGGCCGCGGCCGACAGGGCGCGGACGGCAGGGCCGAACACCCCCGGGAAGCAGCGGGGGGCGTCGGGCGTTGCGTCGGAGTGGAACGTCGAACGCTGTGTCGCACCAGGCACGGCAGTTGCGCGGAAGGGGCCCGATGGAAGCCGGCGGCAAATGGACGACCTGGTGGCAGAAGCGTGATCGTCAGCGGGCCCGGGCGGGGGACCCGGACGGCCCGGCCGCCGGCCTGGACCAGCTGCTCGGCGCGGTGCGCGCCGGTTTCCCGCTCGCACCCGCCGCGCATCCGACCGGCTACCGCTGTTCCTGTGACCGGGTGGCCTGTCCGGCCCCCGCCCAGCATCCGGTCTCCTTCGCCTGGCAGACCCAGGCCACCACCGACACCGAGCAGCTCTCCCGCTGGCTCGCCCGCGATCCGCAGGCCAACTTCATCACCGCCACCGGCCGGGTGCACGACGTGCTGGACGTCCCGGCCGAGGCCGGGCAGCTGGCGCTGCAGCGGCTGATCGCGGCGGGCGTCGAGGGCCCGGTCGCCGCCGTCGGCGAGGACCGCTACCTGTTCTTCACCGCCACCCGCGGCACCCCGCAGGACGAGGACGAGTGGTGGCCGAGCGCGCTCGACTCCACTCCGGACACCATGTCCGAGCACCCCGGGCTGCGCTGGCACTGCCGCGGCTCGTACACCCTGCTCCCGCCGGCCGCGCTGCCGGACGGCTCCCGGGTGCGGTGGGTGCGCGGGCCCGAGCAACCGCTGCCGGACCCGCTGCGCGTCCTGGACGTGCTGACCGACGCCTGCACCGAGGTGGGCGCGGTGGCCGAGGAGCAGTGGCTCATCGGCTGAGGCCGTCCGCCCACCGGCCCGCCCGCGCTCAACCCCCACCCGCCCGCTGACAAACCGCCCGCGCCCGCCCCGAGCCCCCCGGAGGGGGCGGGGTCACGGCAGGGTCAGGACCTCGGCGCCGTCCGCCGTGACCACCAGGGTGTGCTCGAACTGGGCGGTGCGCTTGCGGTCCTTGGTGACGACCGTCCAGCCGTCCGGCCAGATCTCGTAGTCGTAGGTGCCCAGGGTCAGCATCGGCTCGATGGTGAAGGTCATGCCCGGCTTGATCACCTCGGTGGCCCGCTCGCTGTCGTAGTGCGGGATGATCAGGCCGGAGTGGAACGACGTGTTGATGCCGTGGCCGGTGAAGTCCCGTACCACGCCGTAGTCGAAGCGCTTGGCGTAGGACTCGATGACCCGTCCGATGACGTTGATCTGACGACCCGGCTTGACCGCCTTGATCGCCCGGTCGAGGGACTCCCGGGTGCGCTCGACCAGCAGCCGGGACTCCTCGTCCACGTCGCCGACCAGGTAGGTGGCGTTGAGGTCGCCGTGCACCCCGTGGATGTACGCGGTGGCGTCGATGTTGACGATGTCGCCGTCCTGCAGCACGGTCGAGTCCGGGATGCCGTGGCAGATCACCTCGTTGATGGAGGTGCAGACCGACTTGGGGAAGCCCCGGTAGCCCAGGTCGGACGGGTAGGCGCCGTGGTCGCACATGTACTCGTGGGCGACGGCGTCCAGCGCGTCCGTGGTGACCCCGGGGGCGATCAGCTCGGCCGCCGCCGCCATCGCCCGGGCGGCGATCCGGCTCGCGATCCGCATCTTCTCGATCGTCTCGGCGGTCTGCACCTCGGGCCCGGTGTACGGCGCCGGAGCGGGCCGCCCGACGTACTCGGGGCGCGCGATGTGCGCCGGGACCTTGCGGGTGGGGGACTGGATGCCGGGTACGAGAGCCATGGCCGCGAGTCTAGTCGCCGGGCCCCGCCGGGACGGGCGGTGTACGGAGGCCGGGGCAGGGGCACGGTGCGCGGGCGCGCGGTGCGCAGTGCGGAGGCACGGGGTGCGGTGTGCGCGGCGGCGCCGGGCGGGGAATGATCGGTACCGACCCCATCCGTGAACGCCGACCGTCTGAACGGGAGAGCCCGCCCATGCCCCTCGGATTCCACCGCAAGCCGACCGGAAAGCCCGGCGAGTGGTTCTACTGCATCAAGCACGGCAAGGTCGAGGAGGGCCCGGAGTGCCCGGCCAAGGACCGCCTCGGCCCGTACGACAGTCCCGAGGAGGCCGCGAACGCCCTGCAGATCGCGGACGAGCGCAACCGGGAGTGGCAGAACGACCCGCGCTGGAAGGACGAGCCGAAGGACCCGACCGAGTAGGTCGGCCCGAGTGGGTCGGCCCGAGTGAGCCGGCCCGGGTGGGTCAGCGCGGCTCGGGGCCGGTGAAGTACTCCTCGTCCACGCTCAGCACGGCGAGGCGCCGCCCGCCCGCCACCGCCTGGGCGGCGGCCTGCTCCACGGGCGCCGCGGGCCTGGACTCCCGGTCGGCCCAGGCCTTCGCGCCGGTGTTCGGGGCGGAGAGCTCCCGGGGGAAGTCCGCGCCCGGGGCGGGGGAGGCGCCCGGGTCCTTCCGCTCGTCGAAGGCCAGGGTCACCCCGAGCAGGTCGCGGTCGCCGTCGCCGCGCGGGAAGCCGTACCAGAGGCCCTCGCCCGGCCGGGGCGAGGCGTTGGTGTCGGCCGCCTGTGCGCCCTGAGCGGTCATCACCTGGTCCCAGCGGGCCCGGACCTGCTGCGGAGTGCCGCTCACCGCGAGGTACTTGACCACCTGTCGGCGGCAGGTCGGGGCCGGCCAGTGCGGGTCGGAGCCGACCGGGCTGCCGGCAGCGCCGGACTGACCGGGGCCCACTCCGCAGCCGTCCTGGACGCCCTCGCCGATCGGTTGGGCGCCGGAGAGCGCCGGGAGCAGCGCGGCCAGCCGCCGGTCGATCTCGGCGGTGAGGACCTGGTCGGCGGCGGCCACCTCGGGGGAGGCGGCCAGCGCCGCGACGTCGGGCGGCTTCGGGGTGGGTACGGCGACGGAGGTGTCGGCCGTGGGCGCGGGCGCGGGCTTTCGGGCCGCAGGGCTGGCGCCCCAGAGCGCCAAGCCGAGCGCGCCGGCCACGGCGGTCACGACGACCGCCGTGGCGGTCCACTGCTTCCAGCCCCCGGTCCTCATGCCGGGAAGTTTGTCACAGCGCGGCCGCCGTCCCCGGCGACTTCTCCGCCTCCGCCTCTCCCTCCGCCTCTCCCTCGGCCCCTTGCTCCGCCGCCCGCTCCGCCCGTTCGTGCTCGGCGCGGACGGCGGCGGTGTGCGGGTCGGTGCGGTCGTCGTAGGCGAGCAGCCGCGGCAGCGCGGCGGCGACCGCGAGGACGGCGACGACGCAGGCGACACCGCCGGTCCAGACGGCGGCGCGCACCCCGACCAGCCCGGCCACGGTGCCCGCCCGGACCTGGCCGAGCTGCGGGCCGACGGAGTAGCTGAGCAGCTCGACGCCGGCCATCCGGCCGCGGACCGCGTCCGGGATGGACTGGTTCCACATGGTCGAGCGGGCCAGCCCGCTGATCTCGTCGGCCCCGCCGGCCAGCGCCAGTCCGAGCAGCACCACCCAGACGCTCCCGGACAGTCCGGCCAGCGCCATCGCCGCGCCCCAGCCGACGGCGGCGACCACCAGCAGCCGCCCGTGCCGGTGGATCCGGGAGGTCCAGCCGCTGGTCGCCCCGACCAGCAGGGCGCCGGCGGCGGAGGCCGCGTACATCGGGCCGAGTGCCCAGTCCGCGCCCAAGTCCGAGGCCAGGAAGGGGAAGACGGCCACCGGGTAGGCGAACAGCATGGCGCAGACGTCGATCGCGTAGGTGCCGAGCAGATCCTTTCGGCTCCACGCGTACCGGATGCCGGTGAACACCGCCCGGACGGACGGCCGTTCGGCGCCGGTGGCGGGTGGAACCGCCCTGATCCGGACGAGCAGCAGCAGCGAGGCGCCGAAGGTGAGCACGTCCAGCGCGTACGCGGTCTGCACCCCGGCGAAGGCCACCACGACCCCGGCCAGCGCCGGCCCGGCCACCGAAGCGGCGTTGCGGTAGAGGGACTTGAGGGCGAACGCGGCGGCCAGGTGCCGGTGCGGGACGAGCCGCGGGGTGAGCGAGTCCAGGGCCGGGCGCTGCAGGCCGTCGGCGGCCGCGACCAGCGCGGCGACCAGGTAGAGCGGCCAGAGCAGCGGGTGCGGCAGCAGGGCGTTGACCAGCAGCAGCCCGGCCAGCAGGCCGAGCGCGGCCTCGGCGCGCAGCACCAGCTTGCGGCGGTCCAGGGCGTCGGCGAGGGTGCCTCCCCACAGGCCGAAGACGATCAGTGGGACGAGTTCGACGGCGCCGATCAGACCGACCGCGAAGGAGGAGCCGGTGAGCTCCTTGATCTGCATCGGCAGGGCGACGAACGTGAGGTAGCTGCCGAAGCTGGTGACGCACCCGGACGTCCAGAGGTAGCGGAAGTCGCGCGAGACGCGCCACGGCGACAGATCGGGCGTCAGCGAGCGCAGCGCCGTCCGGATCCGACCGGGCGCGGGGGTGTGCGGGGGTTCGTCGACGTTCACGAACTGTCATCCTCGGCCGGGCACCACCCCTCCCGCAAAGGGTTTTCGGCGGCTCCAGCGGACGATCCCCCGCGACATGGCGCTCCGGATCCTGGCCAAGCTGACCGAGCTGGAGAGCGATCCACTCGGTTTCGGCACCACCGCGCTCGTGTCGCAGCCCGAGCGTCGACGCCTGCGCGTGGGCGACCACCGGATCGACTACACGGTCGACAACGGGCAACTGGTGGTGGTGGCCGTCCACGTCGGCCACCGCTCCACGATCCACCAGATGTGACGCACTCCGGGGCCGCCCGTCGTCGGCGTCTCGGGGCGCCGGCTACCAGCGGCTGATCGCGGGGGCCGAGGCGAGTCGGCCGGCCAGGGCGGCGAGCCGGTCCAGGGGGGAGCGGTGGGTCGGGGGGCGGCCGGCGGCGGCGCTGAGGAGGTGCTGGGCGAGGTCGAACGGCTCCTCGGCGGCGGTGCCGACGGCCAGCCGCTCGTGGGCGAGCCCGCCGAGGTCGCCCGGTTCGGTGGGGGCGGCGCCGTCCAGGGCGAGCACCGTCGCGCCGTGCCGCCGGGCGTCGTGCACCCGCTCCAGCAGCGGGGCGCCGGCCGCCTCCGGGGCCACCACCAGGACGGTGGCGCCGCGCCGGGCCTCGGTGAGCCGCCGCAGGTCGTGCGCGAGGTGGGCCGGGGCGCCGGCCGGCGGACGGTGCCGCAGCAGGGTGGGCGCCAGTCGGGGCACGGCCGACCAGGCGGCCGCGTCCCCCAGGTGGGCGGCCAGGTGCCAGGGCTCGTACGCCTCGGTGCCGACCAGCAGCAGCCCGCTCGCCCCGCGCCGCTCCACCGAGCGGCGCAGCGACCCGGCGAAGCCGCCCACCGCCTCCCACCAGCCGGTGCCCGCCAGTCGTTCCCGGAGTGCCGAAACTCTCACCGCGTCCATGCGGGCCAGGATGTCGCGCCGGGCCGGGGATTTGGCAGGATCGGCCCATGACTTCCCTCGATTCAGCGACCAACCCGGCCCATGAGCTGCCGGACGTCTCGCAGCTGGTGGTCGGCGTCCTCGGCGGCACCGGCGACCAGGGGCGCGGCCTGGCCCTGCGGCTGGCCAAGGCCGGCCAGCAGGTGATCATCGGCTCCCGCGACGCCGCCCGGGCCGAGGCCTCGGCGGCCGAGCTGGGCCTCGGCGTGCGCGGCGCCGACAACGCCACCGTCGCCCGGGAGAGCGACGTGGTGATCATCGCGGTCCCGTGGGACGGCCACGCCGCCACGCTGACCGCGCTGCGGGAGGACCTCGCCGGCAAGATCGTCGTGGACTGCGTCAACCCGCTCGGCTTCGACAAGCAGGGCGCCTACGCGCTGAAGCCGGAGGAGGGCAGCGCCGCGCAGCAGGCCGCCGCCCTGCTGCCGGACTCCCGGGTCACCGCCGCCTTCCACCACCTCTCCGCGGTGCTGCTGCAGGACGAGTCGGTGGAGGAGATCGACACCGACGTCATGGTGCTCGGCGACGAGCGGGCCGCCACCGACGTCGTGCGCGCGCTGGCCGCCCGGATCCCCGGCATGCGCGGCATCTACGCGGGCCGGCTGCGCAACGCCCACCAGGTCGAGGCGCTGGTGGCCAACCTGATCTCGGTCAACCGCCGTTACAAGGCCCACGCCGGCCTGCGGATCACCGACGTCTGACCGGGGACGCCGTGTCGACCTCACCCCTGGACTCCGCCGGAGGTGAGGTCGGCGACAATGGGTCCCGGCCGGGACCCGGCCGGCCGCACCCGTCCTAGGAGCCTCCCGCCATGCCCCGCACGTCCCTGCTCGCCCTGATCGTCGTCGTCCTCGCGCTGGCCGCCGCGGTCTTCTCGCTGACCCAGGGCCTCTGGCTGGGCCTGATCTGGCTGCCGCTGGCCGGTGTGGCCAGCAACGTGCTGTGGCTGAACCGCCGCCGGGCCAAGATCGCCGAGGCGGCCGCGGCCGCCGAGCGGGGTTAGTTCTTCCAGAAGCTGAAGAGGTACCGCCCGAGCGCCGCGTAGTCCTGATCCACGCCGAAGAGGTTCATCAGGCCGTGGACGATCCCGAAGAAGAACGAGTTCACCGAGGGCTGCCACAGCAGCGCGAACACCGCGAGCATCCCGTACGGCGCGAACGGCTCGACCGCGCGCCGGGTCTGGTACGAGAGCCAGGGCTCGACGATGCCGTAGCCGTCCAGACCGGGCACCGGCAGCAGGTTCAGCACTGCCGCGCTGAGCTGGAGGAAACCGAGGAAGCCCAGCGCGGCGGAGAACGGCGAGACGTTCAGCTCGTAGCCGTTCCAGACCGCGTGCACCGTCGGGTCGTCCAGCCAGCCCGCGCCGACCGGGATCAGCAGGAGCGCCCCGATCACCAGGTTGACCAGCGGACCGGCCGCCGAGATCAGGCTGTGCTTGAGTCGGCCCTGGATCCGGTGCCGCTCGATCCACACCGAGCCGCCGGGCAGGCCGATGCCGCCGAGGATCACGAAGACGATCGGCAGCACGAAGCTGAACAGCACGTTGGCGTACTTCAGCGGGTTGAGCGTGAGGTAGCCCTTGGCGCCCACCGTGAGGTCGCCGCCGTGCAGCGCGGTGCGGGCGTGGGCGTACTCGTGCAGGCAGAGCGAGACCATCCAGCCCGCGACCACGAACAGGAACACCCCGAACGAGGCGTTCCCGTAGCCCGCGTACACCGCCCAGCCGGAGGTGCCGAGTATGGCGAGGAGCACCCAGAACACCGGGCTGATCCGGCGGTCCTCGCTGCGGGAGCGCGGCGTGGCGGCGAAGGTCATGGTGTGGATGCTCCGTGGGCAGGGGGACGGCGGGTTTGCGGGCCGGGGTCGATCATGCCGGGCGGGCGGTGACCGGACAAGCCGCTCCGGGGTGAACGTCCGGACGCCCGGTCGCGTTCCGCCGGGTTCCGTCGCGGGCCGGGAGCGGCCGGGGCGCCTGCACAATTGTGCGGCCGCATTCCCGCCGATCGACCAGAATGGTCCGGTGCACTACGGCATCCTCGGGACGACCACGGCCCACCACGACGACGGAACCCCGGTGCCCCTCGGCGGCGCCCGGCTGCGGGCGCTGCTCGCGGCGCTGGCCCTGCGGCAGGGCCGCCCGGTCCCGGCCGACCTGCTGGTGGACGAGGTGTGGGACGCCGCTCCGCCGCAGGACTCCTCCGCCGCGCTGCAGACCCTGGTCGGCCGGCTGCGCCGCACCGTCGGCCGGGAGGAGATCGGCTCCGGCCCGGCCGGGTACTGGCTGACCGGCCCGGGCACCGACCTCACGGACTTCCAGCGGCTGAGCGCCGAGGGCCGCCGGGCCCTGGACGCCGGGGACCACGCGCTGGCCGCCGAGCGGCTGCGCGCCGCCCTGGCGCTGTGGCGCGGCCCCGCCCTCGCGGACCTGCCGGACCGCACAGGCCCGGCGGTCAGGCTGGAGGCCCAGCGCGAGGAGGCCCGCCGGCACCGGATCACCGCCGATCTGGGGCTCGGCCGGGCCGCCGACCTGGTCGCCGAGCTCGCCGAGCTGTGCGAGCGGCAGCCGCTGGACGAGCCGCTGCAGCTGCTGATGATCCGGGCGCTGCACGAGAGCGGCCGGACGGCCGAGGCGCTGCGGCACTACGAGCGGACCAGGCGGGCGCTGGCCGAGGAACTG
Organism: Kitasatospora sp. NPDC086791; assembly: GCF_040685975.1. Classification (NCBI taxonomy): domain Bacteria; kingdom Bacillati; phylum Actinomycetota; class Actinomycetes; order Kitasatosporales; family Streptomycetaceae; genus Kitasatospora; species Kitasatospora sp. NPDC086791. The sequence continues at coordinate 204,858 of NZ_JBFBOC010000006.1, forward strand.
GGCGTCGACCCAGGCCGGCACCTCCGTTCCCTGCACGCCGAGTTGCTCGCCCCGGTGGCCGGCTCGGAACCGGTGGCCGACCCGGGGCCGGAGGCCGGTCCGGAGCCGAGGGCCGAGGCGGCGCCGAAACCCCGGCCGGAGCCGGCCGGGTCCGTCCCCGCCCCCGCGCCCCAACTCCCGCGCCCCGGCGGCAATCTGCGCGGAAGGCTGACCAGCTTCGTCGGCCGGGAGGCCGATCTCGCCGCGCTGCGCGAGCTGCTGACGGAGCGCCGGCTGGTGACCCTGACCGGCCCGGGCGGCTCCGGCAAGACCAGCCTCTCGGTCGAGGCCGGCCGGGCCGAGCAGTCCGCGGGTGCCTGGCCGGACGGGGTCTGGGTGGCCGAACTCGCCCCGCTGGAGAGCCCGGACGCGGTGCCCGCCGCCGTGGTGTCGGCGCTCGGCCTGCGCGAGATCGTGCTGCACAGCACCAGCATGGTCGCCGAGGTGATCGACAAGCGGGCCGAGGATCCGCTGCGCCGGCTGGTCGAGCACTGCGGCCACCGCCGGATGCTGCTCGTCCTGGACAACTGCGAGCACCTGATCCAGGCCGCCGCCGACCTCGCCGACGTGCTGCTCGCCGAGTGCCCCGGGCTGACCGTGCTCGCCACCAGCCGCGAGCCGCTCGGCGTGCCCGGCGAGACGGTGCTGCCGGTCGAGCCGCTGCCCGACCCGGTCGCGCTGCGGCTGTTCGCCGAGCGCGCCGCCACCGCGCGTCCCGGTTTCGACCCGCAGGGCGATCCGGAGGCCTGCGCCGAGATCTGCCGCCGGCTGGACGGGCTGCCGCTGGCCATCGAACTGGCCGCCGCCCGGCTGCGGGTGATGACGGCCCGCCAGATAGCCGACCGGCTGGACGGCCGGTTCGCGCTGCTCACCGCGGGCAGCCGCACCCTGCTGCCGCGCCAGCAGACCCTGCGCGCGGTGGTCGACTGGAGCTGGGACCTGCTGGGCAAGCGGGAACGGGCGGTGCTGCGCCGGCTCTCGGTGTTCTCCGGCGGCTGGCAGCTGGAGGACGCCGAGGCGGTCTGCGCCGACGGCGTCGACGTGGCCCCGGGGGAGGTCGCCGACCTGCTGCTGTCGCTGGTGGACAAGTCCCTGCTGGTGGCCGACCTGGACGGCGCCAGCCTGCCGCGCTACCGGATGCTGGAGACCATCCACGAGTACACGACCGAGCGCCTGGCCGGGTCCGCCGCCGAGCGCACCGCCACCGAGGCCCGCCACCTGGCGCACTTCCGCGCCCTGGTCGCCGAGGCCGAACAGCAGATCCACGGCCCCCTGCAGTTGCACTGGCTGGCGGTGCTGGAGCGCGAGCAGGACAACATCCGGGCCGTGCTGCGCCGCGCGATCGACCTCCGCGACGAGGAGCAGGCGCTGGTCCTCGCCCTCGGCATGAGCTGGTACTGGTCGCTGCGCGGCTACAGCATGGAGGCCCGCGGCTGGTACGACGCGATCGCCGCCCTGGGCCCGGACCCGTTCGGCCCGGACGTCCCGCCGCCGCTGCCGCTGGAGCGCGACGTGCTCGGGTACGGCGTGCCGATGCCCGAGGGCGTGGTGGAGGAGGCCCGCCGGATCCTCGCGATGCACCGGCTGATCGGGCTGTTCGAGGGGAACCTGGACGTGCTCGGCGACACCGAGGCGGTCGCGGTCTCCCGCCAGCTGCTGGACGTCTACGGTCCGGAACTGCCGCAGTCCTACCGGTTCCCGGCGCTGATGCGGGTGTTCGGGGCCTTCCTGTCCGGCCGGCTGGAGCTGATGAGGGACCTGATGGACGACGCCGTCCGCGGCTGCGAGCAGTACGGCGGGCCGGGCGATCTGGCCTTCATCCTGCAGGTCCGGGCCCGGATGATGAACGACTGGCCGGGCGGCGCGGAGCAGAGCCTGCTCGACGGCGAGCGCTCGCTGGAGCTGTTCGAGCGTGCCGGTGACCTCTGGGGGATCTCCCAGGCGCTGGCCGCGCACGGCGAGAGCCTGGCCAACCAGGGCGAGTCGGAGGCCGCCGCCGCCGCGTACGCGCGGGCGATCGAGCTGGCCGAGGAGCTGGGGGCGCCGCAGGAGGTCCCGATCCTGCGGGTGCACCTCGGCACCGCCCTGCTGGAGCACGACCTGGAGCGCGGCGAGCGGATCGTCCGGGAGGCGCTGGCCGCCATCGACGCCCCGGGCGCCAACCAGCCCACCACCGGCGCCCTGCTGTTCGGCCACCTGACGCTCTGCGGCGTCCACGCCCAGCGCGGCGAGTTCGACGCGGCCCTGGCCGAGCTGGACGTGCTCGACGTGGTCAGGGAGGGCAGCTTCGTGCCGGGCGTCGTGGACGGGATGCTGATGAGCACCCGGGGCTGGATCACCGCCCGGGCCGGCGACCCGGACCGGGGCCTGGCGATGCTGCGCGAGGGCCGGCGGCTACTGAAGACGATCACGGTCGTGAGCGGCTTCGCCGAGCACATGACGGTCATGGTGGTGCCCGCGGTGATCGCGGTGCTGTGCGCCCTCGCCGAGCGGGACGGGGACCTGGCGCGGGCCGAGGTGGCGGCCGTGCTGTTCGGCGCGCTCGGCGGTCTGACCGGCCCGAAGGGCGGCTACCTGGACCGGGTCGAGCACAAGCGCCTGGGCGGCGTCCTGCGGGAACTGCTCGGCGACGCCGCGTTCGAGGGGGCCCGGGCCCGCGGCCTCGGGATGACCCAGCAGCAGACCCACGCACTGCTGGAGGAGTTGATCGGCGGGCAGTAGGGGGCCCGGCGGTCCGGTGGCCGTCCCCTGGCCACCGGACCGCCGGGCCGGTACGACGGCCGGCGCCTGTCCCGGGCGGCCGGCCGTCCCGTCCGCCGGCCCTCCCCACGGAGGGCCGGCGCGGTCCGGGGTCAGGTCCGCTTGCGGAAGCGGGCGACCGCGAGCGGGGCGAAGACGGCGGTGACGGCGGCGGACCAGATCAGCACGATCGTCACCGGGTGGGCCACCGCGCCCTCGCCGTTGAGCAGCGCGCGCGAGGCGTCGGCCAGTGCCGACAGCGGGTTGACCTTGGTGAACGACTGCAGCCAGCCCGGCATGGTGTCGGTCCGGGCGAAGATCGAGCTGCCGAACTGCATCGGCATCAGGACCAGCATGGCCACGCCCTGGACGGCCTGGGCGCTGCGCAGCGCCATGCCCAGCAGCATCGAGATCCAGACGATCGACATGCCGAACACCAGGGCCAGGCCGATGGTGGCCAGCACCTCCAGCGGACCGGTCTTCACCTCGAAGCCGATGCACATCGCGAAGCCGATCAGGATCGCGAAGGAGAGCAGTCCGCGCAGCGTCTCGGCGGCGATCTTGGAGAGCAGGACGGAGGCCCGGCCGATCGGCAGGGTCCGGAAGCGGTCCATCACGCCGGTCTGGAAGTCGCTGTTGAGGCCGGTGCCGACGGCCATCGCGAGGGTGAGGCCGGTCTGCCCGAGCAGGCCGGGGATCAGGTACTGCTTGTAGGTGTCCTGGTCGCCGGCCATCGCCCCGCCGAAGACGTAGACGAACAGCACGGTGAAGATGATCGGCATCAGCACGGCGTCGAACATCGACTCCGGGTCGGCCTTGATCCGCATCAGGTTGCGCCGGGTCAGCGCGCCGACGTGGCGCAGGGTGCCGGACAGGCCGATCCGGGAGTCCTCCACCCGGGCGGGGGCGAGCGTGGCGGCGGTCATGCGACGGGCTCCTTGGCGAGGCTGGGGGCGGCGTCCGCCGCGGCGGCGGGCTTGCCGGTGATGGCGAGGAAGACCTCGTCGAGGCTGGGCACCTTGGTGTCGATGCCGGCGATCGCGAAGCCGCGGCCGCCGAGCACGCCGATCACGGCGGTCAGCTGCTCCTCACCGGTGATCGGCACCGCGAGCAGGCCGGTGTCGGCGGAGAAGGTGGCGGTGGTGATGCCGCCGTCGTGCAGGCAGCGGGCCATCTCGGGCAGCTCGGCCGGGTGGACCGGGCGGACCTGCAGGGTCTGCCCGCCGACCTTGGCCTTGAGCTCGGTGACCAGCCCTTTGGCGATCACCTTGCCGCGGTCGATGACGGTCAGCTCGTTCGCGAGCTGCTCCGCCTCCTCCATGTACTGGGTGGTCAGCAGCACGGTGGTGCCCTCGGCGACCATCCGCTGGACCTCGTCCCAGACCTCGTTGCGGGTGCGCGGGTCCAGACCGGTGGTGGGCTCGTCCAGGTAGAGCACCCGGGGGCGGCCGATCATGCTGGCGGCCAGGTCGAGGCGGCGGCGCATGCCGCCGGAGTAGGTCTTGGCGGTCCGCGTGGCGGCCTCGGTGAGCGAGAAGCGCTCCAGCAGCTCGGTCGCCCGGGCCTTGGCCTCGCGGCGGGACAGGTCGAGCAGCCGGCCGATCAGGTAGAGGTTCTCGTACCCGGAGAGGAGCTCGTCGACGGAGGCGTACTGGCCGGTGAGGCCGATCGTGCGGCGCAGCTGCTTGGGCTGGTGCAGGACGTCGTAGCCGCCGACGAAGGCGGTGCCGGCGTCCGGCTTGATCAGCGTGGAGAGGACCCGGACCAGGGTGGTCTTGCCCGCGCCGTTGGGGCCGAGCACGCCGAGGACGGTGCCCTCCCGGACGGTGAGGTCGACCCCGTCGAGGGCCTTGGTGGTGCCGTAGTGCTTGACGATGCCGCGGACCTCGACGGCATTGCCGGCGGCGGCTCCCCGGTCGTTCGGGGCGGTGGCGATTCGTGTCATGCCACCAGGTTGGCCGACCTCGCTGTCAGCCCCCTGTCGTCGCGGTGACGGCTCGGGGGCGCCGCTGCCAGGCGGCTGTCACGCCGCTGTCATCCGCGGGCCGGGCACGACAGCGGCCCTGCTCCGCACGCGCGGGGCAGGGCCGTGGCCGGGGTGAGCGGTCAGTGGAAGCTGTGCTCCGCCGCCGGGAAGGCGCCGCCGCGCACGTCCTCGGCGAAGGCCCGGGCGGCGTCGCCCAGGACGGTCCGCAGGTTCGCGTACTGCTTGACGAACTTCGGCACCCGGCCGGCCGTCATGCCGGCCATGTCGGTCCAGACCAGCACCTGGGCGTCGGCGCCGGGGCCGCCGCCGATGCCGACGGTCGGGATCGCCAGCTGCTCGGTGACCTGGGCGGCCAGCTCGGCCGGCACCGCCTCCAGCACCACCGAGAAGGCGCCCGCCTGCTGGACCGCCTTGGCGTCGCGCAGCAGTTGGTGCGCCGCCTCGTCGCCGCGGCCCTGGACCGGGTAGCCGCCGAAGGCGTGCACGGACTGCGGGGTGAGGCCGATGTGCGCCATCACCGGGATGCCGGCCTCGACCAGCAGCTCGATCGAACGGGCGCTGCGCTCCCCGCCCTCCAGCTTGACCGCGCCGACCCCGGCCTCCTTCATCAGCCGGGCCGCGTTGTGCATGGCCTGCGCGGGGGACTCCTGGTAGGAGCCGAACGGCAGGTCGGCGACGATCATCGACCGCTTGGTGCCGCGGACGACGGCGGCGGAGAGCATCACCATCTGATCCATGGTCACCGGGACGGTGGTCTCGTAGCCGAGGTGGCAGTTGCCCGCCGAGTCGCCGACCAGCAGCACCGGGATGCCGGCCTCGTCGAAGACGCCCGCGGTGAGGGCGTCGTAGGCGGTCAGCATCGACCACTTCTCGCCGCGCTGCTTGGCTGCGGCGAGGTCGCGGACGGTGACGCGGCGGTTGGTGACCCCGCCGTACAGGGTGGCGGTCGACGCCTGGTTCTGGGCAGGCGAAGGCGAAGAAGCGTTCATCGAACGGACTCCTGAAGGGTTGTCGTCTCGTGGCGCCGTGCGGCGTCCCCGGATCACCTCCATGCTTGCACGCCCCGGCGTGCGCGCAAAGAGGGGTGCGTTCGCTCCGGTGCGATCCGTGACACACCGGGGGTGGGCCGGGGCCGGCGGGAGGTGGGTCGGGGGCCGGTCGGGGCCCGCGGGGCCGCGGGCTTTGCCTGGTTTTTGCGAAACGGGGTCGTCTCGTATCGAATATCCCCGCTACGCTGATGCCGGGGGGTTACGAGACGGTTCCGGCTCGGAATTTCCCGCCAGTGCCACGCCAACACGGACGGGAAGACCAATGACCACCGCAGCCGCGCCACCCCGTGTGCCGGAAGCCATCCACCGTCGGCGCTGGGCGATCCTCTGCACCCTGGTGCTCGCCCTGCTCGTCGTCGTGCTCGACAACTCGATCCTCAACGTCGCGATGAAGACCATCGCGACCCCCGCTCCGGTCGGCCTCGGCGCCACCCAGAGCGACCTGGAGTGGTCGATCAACTCCTACACCCTGGTGTTCGCCGGGCTGCTCTTCACCTCGGGCCTGCTCGGCGACCGCTTCGGCCGCAAGCTCGCGCTGCTGGCCGGCATGGTGGTCTTCGGCATCGCCTCGCTGCTGTCCTCGATGGCCGGCTCGCCCGGTGAACTCATCGGCTTCCGCGCCCTGATGGGCGTCGGCGCCGCGCTCGCGATGCCCGCCACGCTGGCGATCATCATGAACGTCTTCGAGCGCGCCGAGCAGCCCAAGGCGATCGGCATCTGGGCGGGCGCGGTCGGCCTGGCCATCGCCATCGGCCCGATCACCGGCGGTGTGCTGATCGAGCACTTCTGGTGGGGCTCGGTCTTCCTGATCAACGTCCCGATCGTGATCGTCGCGGTGATCGCGATGGTGGTCCTGGTGCCCGAGTCCAAGGACCCCGCCCCGGGCAAGCTCGACCCGGTCGGCGTGCTGCTGTCGATCGTCGGCCTGGTCGCGCTGATCTACGGCATCATCAAGGGCGGCGAGCTGGCCGACTTCACCGCTCCCGCGGCCTGGGTGCCGACCCTGGTCGGCGTGGTCGCGCTGGTCGCCTTCGCCTGGTTCGAGCGCCGCACCGCGTTCCCCGCGCTGGACGTCACCTGGTTCCGCAACAAGGTGTTCAGCGCCTCCGTGGTGGTCGTCGGCGTGATCTTCTTCGCGCTGATGGGCGTCTCCTTCTTCGGCGTCTTCTACACCCAGAGCGTGCGCGGCTACAGCGCCCTGCAGGCCGGCCTGCTGATGCTGCCGCTGGCCGTCGCCCAGCTGATGTTCGCGCCGCGGGCCCGGCTGGTGGTCGACCGCTTCGGCGTCGCCGCCACCGCCGCCGGCGGCATGCTGCTGGTCGCGATCGGCTTCGGCGGCTACACCGTGCTGACCGCCACCACCCCGATCTGGGTGCTGGTCGTGCTCGGCCTGGTGATGGGCGCCGGCATGGCGCACGTCATGCCGCCGGTCACCGTCGCGATCATGGGCTCGCTGCCGCGCGAGAAGGCCGGCGCCGGCTCGGCCGTCAACAACACCTTCCGCCAGGTCGGCGGCTCGCTCGGGGTCGCCGTGCTCGGCGCGGTGCTCTCCACCGTCTACCGCGACGGGATGTCCGACACGCTGACCCAGCTGCCCGAGAACCTGCGCGACAAGGCGGGCGAGTCGCTGGAGGCCACCCTGGCCATCGCCGAGCGGATCCCCGGCGGACAGGCGCTGATCGCCCCGGCGAACGACGCCTTCATCCACGCCATGCACGTGGTGGCCGCGCTCTCGGTGGGCATCTCGCTGATCGGCGCGCTGGTCGCCTGGCTCCTGCTGCCGCGCCGCGCGGCCGCACCCGGCGCTCCGGCCGGTCCGTCCGCCGGGCAGCCGGACACGACCCGGGAGACGGCGCCCGCGGAGGCCTGACCAGCGGCCGGGCCGGACGGCGGCCCGGTGCCGGGGGAAGACCGAGGGACAATGGCCCTGCCGTCCGGTACGTCCGGGCGGCGGGGCCGCGGCCCCACGGCGGGCCCCCGCCCGCCGGACGGACCGCCGAGAACACGGACGGCGCCCGCGCGCCCGGGCACAGCGAGGGAGAACAGCGGGGATGAAGACGGACATGCCGACCGCCGACACCGAGGAGGACCGCGCCGCCGACGGACCGGCCTGCGCCGCCACCCGCCGCGGCCGGCCGCGCAGCGAGGCCGCCGAGCAGGCGATCTTCACCGCGGTGGTGGACCTGATGGCGGGCGGCACCACGATGGCCGAGCTCACCATCGAGGGCATCGCCACCGCCGCCGGCGTCGGCAAGGCCACCATCTACCGGCGCTGGCCCAACAAGGAGGCCCTGCTGGTCGACGTGGTCGGCAAGCTGGAGGTCCCGATGCCGGAGCCGACCGGCGGCGGCGTCCGGGTCGACCTGATCGAGATGATCGACTACATGCGCCGGCGCGGCCTCGCCAAGCGCACCCGCTGGGTGCTCAAGGCGGCCCTGGGCCAGATGCACAGCCTGCCCGAGCTGCACAAGGCGTACCACGAACGGGTGGTCAAGCCCCGCCGGGAGGCCGGGCTGAGGCTGATCCGCCGCGCCGTGGACGAGGGCGTGCTCCGCTCCGACCTCGACGTCGACCTGCTCGGCGACCTGCTGATGGGCCCGATCCTCTACCGCAGCATCCTGTGGGAGGACTCCGACCTGGAGGACCCGGACCTGGCCCGCAAGATGGTCGACTCGCTGATCGAGGGCCTCGCCCCGCGCTGACCCCGGCGCCGCCCGCCCCGCGCGACGCCCCCCCGGGGGGCGAGTCGCGCCGTCGACCGCCGCGACCGGACGTGGTCTAACTCACCAAACCAGGCCGCGCCGGAACCCGCTCCGAGGGCGTGACGTCTGTCCCGGCATAGGCTGAGCCGGGTGTCCGATCGACCCGGCAGCCGTCCGGAGCCGTGCCCGTCCGTACGGGCCGGACCCCGGACCGGCGGACGGCACGAGCGAACGGGAGCCACGGCATGGCGCAGGCGGACAGGACCGAGCGGATCACGGCCCCGGGAGGCGCCGACGACTCGGCCCCCGCGGCCCGGTCCGGCGGCTTCCTCGGCCTGCGGAACTGGGGCCGGGACGCCCGCGGCGCCACCACCTGGCGGCGCGGCCTGGTGGTCGCCGCGCTGGCCGCGCTGACCGCCGCGCTGTTCGCCTTCCACGCCGAGGTGCCCAACAGCGCCGGCAACCTCGGCAGCCTGCTGGAGACCTTCCTGCCCTGGCTGGGCCTGGCCGTCCCGGTGCTGCTGGTGCCCGCGCTGCTGCGCCGCTCCGCCACCGCGCTGCTCACCCTGCTGCTGCCCGTGGTGCTCTGGGCCAACCTGTTCGGCGGCCTGCTGACCGACAGGAGCGGCGGCAAGGGCGACTGGACGGTGGTCAGCCACAACGTCGCCGCCGGGAACACCGACGTCCCGGCCACCGTCCGGGGGCTGGCTGCCTCCGGCGCCCAGATCGTCGCCCTGCAGGAGCTGGCCGGCCGGTCGCTGCGCTCGTACGAGACCGGGCTCGCCGAGGCCTACCCGTACCACACGGTGGAGGGCACGGTCGGGCTCTGGTCGAAGTACCCGATCAGCGGGGTCGCCCCGGTGGACCTCAAGATGGGCTGGACCAGGGCGTTCCGGGCCCAGGTCGGCACCCCGCAGGGCCCGGTCGCGGTGTACGTCGCGCACCTGCCCTCGGTGCGGCTGAAGGCCGAGGGCGGCTTCACCGTCAACCAGCGGGACGCCAGCGCGCAGGCGCTCGGCGACGCGATCGAGGCCGAACCGCTCAAGAAGGTGCTGCTGCTCGGCGACCTCAACGGCACCATGAACGACCGCAGCCTGGCGCCGGTCACCTCGCAGATGCGCTCGGCCCAGGGCGCCGCCGGGGACGGCTTCGGCTTCAGCTGGCCCGCGGCGTTCCCGATGGCGCGGATCGACCAGATCATGAGCAAGGGCGGGCTGAAGCCGGTCGACTCCCGCACCCTGCCCCGGGACGGCAGCGACCACCTCGCGGTGGTCGCCACCTACCGGTACCAGTGAGGCTCGGGGCCGGTCCGGCGGGAACCCTCGGACACGCCCGACCCTCCTGCGGCGGATCGTCAGCGGGACGGGCACCCGCAGCTCCGACGGCGCCGTGGTCATGCTCCAGTGGTTCCGAGGGCGCCGGGCTGTCCTTCGCCGTGCCCGGCGCCCCTCCCGTACCGCTCGAACCGCGCTTCAGGACCGGTCGCCATGCTCGGCGGATGTGCGAACCGAACGAACGGCTCCTCGATCTGCTGGCCGTGCTCCTGCGCGGACTGGCGGCGCTGGGGCAGATGGCCGGCTACGTGGCCCCGCCGCCGCAGCCCGGGCCGGTCCGGCGGCCCGGCGAGCCGGGCGGCCCTGCCGGGGGCGGGCCACCGTCGGGGCACCCGGAGCGGCTGCGCCCCGACGTTCCGCTCAGCCCGGTCGAGCGGCGACTGAGTCGGCGGCTGCGCCGGGTCTCCGGGTGGACGGAGCCGCCGTGAGGGGCACGCCCCCCGGAGGTCGTGGCCGGCCCGTCCTCAGGAGGGCGCCCGCGAGGCCTGTGCGGCCTCGGGCGCCGGGTCCGGGAGCGTGGCGGATCCGGCGGAGCCCGCCGTGTGGCGCTGCAGGAGCGGCCCCGTCATCAGCGTCGTGACCAGGGCCATCACCACCATGGCGGTGAACATCCGGGTGTCGATCACCCCGAGCCGGTGGCCCACGTTGAGGATGACCAGCTCGGTCAGGCCCCGGGCGTTGAGCAGGATGCCGAGCACCCGCGCCTCGCGCCGGCTCGAGCCGGTGGCCCGGGCGGCGGCGACCGCACCGACGAACTTGCCGGCGCAGGCCGCCACCAGCACCGCCGCCACGACGGCCAGGCCGCGCAGCCCGAGGCCGGTGAGGTCGACGGCGAGGCCGGTCACCGCGAAGAAGGCCGGCAGCAACAGGAGACCCGCCCGCTCGATCTGCTCCGGGACGTCGGGCGCGATCGCCTCGATCCGGTCCCGGGGCACCGCCGCACCGAACATGAACGCCCCGAACACCGCGTCCAGGCCGATCTCGGCCGTGACCCAGGCGGTGACCAGGGTGCCGGTGACGAGCACCGCGTGGATCCACGGCCGGGGGAGGGGACGGCGCCGGCCGGGGGCGAGCAGCCGGGAGAGGAGCGGGCGGACGACGCCGACCAGCACCAGGACCACCACCGCCGTGTCGAGCGCCAGCCGTCCCAGCGACCAGAGGCCCTTGGCCTCCACCACCGCCACCACCACCGCCAGCGCGCACCAGGCGAGGAAGTCCTGGAAGGCCGCGCAGGCCAATGACAGGCTGCCGAGCGGGTCGTGCTGCATCCGTCGCTCGGCGATGATCCGGGCGAGAACGGGAAAGGCCGTGATGGACATCGCCGCGCCCAGGAACAGGGCCGGGCCGAGCCTCCCGTCGGTGCTCAACTGGGCCTTGTCGAACCAGGGGTAGAGCAGCACCGCGAGCCCCACGCCGAGCGCGAACGGCAGGGCCACCGAGCTGAGCGACACCGCTGTCACCCGGCGACCGGCGCCGCGCAGGTGGCCGACGTCGAAGCGCAGGCCGACGGTGAACATGAAGAGCACCAGGCCCAGTTGGGACAGCACCCGCAGGTAGGACTGGACCTCCGCCGGGAACAGCGAGGCGTCCAGGTGCCCCGGCAGCAGCCCGAGCAGGCTGGGGCCGAGGGCCACCCCGCCGACGATCTCCCCCATGACGACGGGCTGGCGCACCCGGGCGGCGATCCGGCCGCAGACGAACGCGCTGGCGAGGACGACGGCGAGGGCGAGGAGCACCCCGCTCGCCGTCGCCGAGTCGCCGGCGGCGATCGCTGCCCCGCCGCTCACCGCCCCGCCCCGGCGAGCAGGTCGGCGCGCAGCCGGACGGGCGCGGTGCCGAAGGCGATCCGGCGCAGCACGGCCCCGTACAGCGGGGTCCTGGACACCAGCGCCGCGGCCCGGGGGCGCACCGTGGAGGAGATGCGCCCGGTGGAGAGCATCATGCGGCTCTGGACCTGCTGGATCCGGGTGATCCGTTCCACTTCGGGGCGGCGTTGCCGTTCGTACGGGGCGAGCCGGGCCGCGCCGGCGTCGCCGCCGCGGACGGCCTCGACCAGCACCGGGTGGGCCGCGACGGCGTCGCGGACGGCCAGGTTGATCCCCTGGGCGCCGATCGGGCTGTGGGTGTGGGCGGCATCGCCGATCAGGAGCAGGCCGTCGCGCACCCAGTGCTCGGCGCTGCCGGAGAAGACGTCCAGCAGGGAGACGTCGCCGAAGCCGGTGATCTCCTGGCGGATCAGGTCGGCGTACTCCGGTGCGGCGTCGACGAGTTGGTCGACGATGTGGCCGATGCCGCGGTCGGCCAGCTTGCGGAAGCCGCCGTGCGGGAGGGTCCAGCCGAGCTGGAGCGCCTCGGGCACCGAGCGGTAGCTGAGTACCGGATTGCCGCCGGCCCGGAAGACCCGGACGTCGCACGGGCGTCGGGTGTCCGTGCGCGGCGGTGCGCTCAGCCGGAACCACAGGACGTCCTGGCTGAACAGCTCCTGGCGACGGTAGCCGATCCCGGCGAGCGAGCGGACCTTGGAGAAGCGGCCGTCCGCGGCGACGACGCAGCGTGCCCGCACCACCCGGTCGGGGGAGCCGCCCGCGCCGCCCGCGACCACACCGCGGACGAAGCCGCCCTCCTCGATCAGGGCGGTGGCCTTGGTGCCCGCGAACTGGCGGAATCCTTCGTGGCGTTCGCAGGCCGCGAGCAGTTCGGTCAGCAGGTGCCGCTGGGGCAGGCTCAGCAGGCAGTTGTACGGCCCGGGCAGGCGCCGGTAGTCGCCGTCGATGAGGGCGCGTCCGTGCTCCTCGAGCAGGAAGCGGTCGTGCTCGACGGCGCCGTGCGCCCGGGCCGGGCCGAGCACGCCCAGCTCGTCCAGCAAGGCCTGGCCGCCGGGTTGGAGGATCTCGCCGCGGTAGGCCCGGTCCAGGGAGCGGCTGCGTTCCAGCACGGTGACGCGCAGGCCCGAGCGGACCAGCAGCAGGGCGAGGGTCAGCCCGGCCGGGCCGCCGCCGACCACGCAGATGTCGGTGTCGATGTCCATGCGGCCAGACGCTAGGGGGCGCCCTTCGACGCCGGTTCGCGTCGTCTTCCCGCCGCCGTGGGTGCGGCGCCGCCGCCGTCGTGCGTGCGGCCCTTCCCGCCGCGGCGGGAAGGCGGGGGCCGGAGGCGCGTGGACGGCGGCTCGAAGCCGCCGCGAACGCCTGCCAGGACGATCTGATCCGGCTCAAGTCCCCGCCCGCCCGAGCCCGCGGACGGGGCGCACGGACAGGAGGTCAGGGCATGACGCCGGACACGCACGGGGAGATCGACAGGGGGAGCAGTGGTGGGAGTTGACGACGGCCGCCGGCGCGTGGTGGTCACCGGGATCGGCGTGGTGGCACCGGGCGAGGTGGGCACCAAGGCGTTCTGGGAGCTGCTGACGGCCGGCCGGACCGCGACCCGGACGATCTCGACCTTCGACGCCTCGCCGTTCCGGTCCAGGGTCGCCGCCGAGTGCGACTTCGACCCGCAGGAAGCCGGATTGACGCAGCGTCAGATCCGTCAATGGGACCGCACCGCGCAGTTCGCGGTGGTCGCCGCGCGCGAGGCGCTGGACGACTCGGGGGTGTCGGGCGTCAACGACCCGATCCGCACCGGGGTGATGGCCGGCACCGCCTGTGGGATGACGATCAGTCTGGACCGCGAGTTCGCCGTGGTGAGCGACGAGGGCCGCGAGCGGCTGGTCGACGACGCGCACGGCGTCCCGTACCTCTACGACTACTTCGTCCCGTCCTCGATGGCCACCGAACTGGCCTGGCTGGTCGAGGCGGAGGGTCCGGTGGGCGTGGTGTCGACCGGATGCACCTCGGGGATCGACGTGATCGCGCACGCCTGCGACCTGATCCGCGACGACGCGGCCGACGTGATGCTGGCCGGCGCCTCGGACGCGGCGATCTCCCCGATCACGGTGGCCTGCTTCGACGCGATCAAGGCGACCACCCCGCGCAACGACGAACCCGAGAGCGCCTCGCGCCCCTTCGACCTGACCCGCAACGGCTTCGCCCTCGGCGAGGGCGCGGCGATGTTCGTGCTGGAGGAGCGGGAGCACGCGATCCGGCGCGGCGCGCACATCTACGCCGAGGTCACCGGCTACGCCGGGCGCTGCAACTCCTACAGCATGACCGGGTTGCGGGTCGACGGGAACGAGATGGCCGAGGCGATCCGGGTCGCGCTCGACCGCAGCCGGATGAATTCCGAGGACATCGGCTACGTCAACGCGCACGGCTCGGCGACCAAGCAGAACGACCGGCACGAGACCGCCGCGTTCAAGAAGAGCCTGGGCGCCCACGCCTACCGGGTGCCGGTCAGCTCGATCAAGTCGATGATCGGGCACTCGCTGGGCGCGGTCTGCGCCCTGGAGTTCGCCGCCAGCGCGCTGGCGATCGAGCACTCGGTGGTGCCGCCCACGGCCAACCTGCACGTGCCCGATCCCGAGTGCGACCTCGACTACGTGCCGCTGGTGGCGCGGGAACAGAGGGTGCGCACGGTGCTCAGCGTGGCGAGCGGCTTCGGCGGCTTCCAGAGCGCGATCGTGCTCGCCGAGCCGGAGTGGAGCCGGGGATGACCGACGTCGTGGTGACCGGGATCGGCGTGGTGGCACCGAACGGCTGGGGCGTTGCGGAGTACTGGGACGCCACGCTGGCGGGCCGGTCCGGTCTCGGGCCGCTGACCCGCTTCGACTCCACCGGGTACCGGGCGCACGTGGCCGGCGAGGTGAACTTCACGCCGGAGGAACACCTGCCGGGCCGACTGCTGCCGCAGACCGACCACATGACGCGGCTGGCCCTGGTCGCGGCCGAGGAGGCGCTCGCCGACGCGGGGGCGGACCCGACGACGATGCCGGACTTCTCCGCCGGCGTCGTGACGGCCGCCTCGGCCGGTGGCTTCGAGTTCGGCCAGAAGGAACTCCAGGCGCTGTGGAGCAAGGGCCCGGCCTACGTCAGCGCCTACCAGTCCTTCGCGTGGTTCTACCCGGTCAACACCGGGCAGATCTCGATCCGACACGGCATGCGCGGCCCCGGTTCGGCCCTGGTGGCCGAGCAGGCGGGCGGCCTGGACGCGCTGGCCAAGGCCCGCCGGCACGTGCGCGAGGGCACCGCGCTGATGCTGGCCGGCGCGGTGGACGGCTCGCTCTGCCCCTGGTCGTGGCTCTGCCTCAGCCGCAGCGGCACGGTCAGCCCCCGGCGGGACCCGCAGCGGGCCTTCCTGCCCTTCGACGCCGACGCCTCCGGCGGGGTGCCGGGCGAGGGCGGCGCACTGCTCGTGCTGGAGACCCCGGACGGCGCCGCCGAGCGCGGGCAGCACCGCCACTACGGGCGGATCGCCGGCTACGCGGCCACCTTCGACCCCCGACCCGGCTCCGGGCGCCCGCCCGGGCTGCGCCGGGCGATCGACACGGCGCTCGCCGACGCCGGGATCGGCCCCTCCGACGTCGACGTGGTCTTCGCCGACGCCAGCGGCGTGGCCGAGCGGGACCGCGCCGAGGCCGAGGTGCTGGGCGCGGTGTTCGGCCCGCGCGGGGTGCCGGTGACGGCGCCCAAGACGATGACCGGCCGGCTGCTGGCCGGCGGCGCCCCGCTGGACGTCGCGGCCGCGCTGCTCTCCCTGCGGGACGGGGTGATCCCGCCGTCCGTGCACATCGGCCGGCCGGCCCACCCGGACCTCGACCTGGTGCGGGACCGGCCGAGGCCGGCCCGGCTGGGCAGCGCGCTGGTCCTCGCCCGCGGCCACGGCGGCTTCAACAGCGCTCTCGTACTGACCAGTTGACCGGGCCGGCCGACCGCCCGCCTGACCTTCCGGATTTGACGGACCGACCCACCGATGTGAGGAACAGCCATGGCAGAGTTCACCCTTGACGACCTGATCACCGCGCTGAAGGAGGCTGCCGGAGCCGACGAGGGCATCGCCCTCGACGACATCCTGGACGTCCCCTTCGCCGACCTCGGCTACGACTCGCTCGCCCTGTTCAACACCCTCAACACCATCGAGCGCGAGCGCGGCATCACCCTGCCCGACGAGACCGTGGTGGAGGCCACCACGCCGCGGATGCTCCTGGACGCGGTCAACCTCGGTCTCGCCACGGCCGGCTGAGCATGTGCGGAATCGTGGGGGTGGTCGACTATGACGCCCCGGCCGAACACCGCCGGGACCTGCTCCAGGCGATGACCGACACCATGGCCTGCCGGGGGCCGGACGCCGAGGGCCTCTGGTTCGGCCGCGCGGCCGGGCTCGGTCACCGGCGCCTGTCGGTGATCGACCCCGAGCACGGCCGGCAGCCGATGACCGCGGAACACGAGGGCCGCGGCGCGGCGATCACCTTCAGCGGCGAGGTCTACAACTTCCGTGAGCTGCGCGCCGAACTCACCTCGCACGGCCACCGGTTCAGGACGTCCTGCGACACCGAGGTCGTCCTGCGCGGCTACCTCCAGTGGGGCGCCGCGCTGGTCGAGAGGCTCAACGGGATGTTCGCCTTCGCCGTCTGGGACGAGCACAGCGAGGAACTCCTGCTGGTCCGCGACCGGATGGGCGTCAAGCCGCTCTACTACTGGCCGACCGCCGCCGGCGTGCGCTTCGGCTCGGAGCCCAAGGCCGTCCTGGCGGACCGGACCCTGCCCCGCCGGGTCGGCCCGGACGGGCTGTGCGAGGTTCTGGACATGGTGAAGACGCCCGAGGCGGCCGTTTTCTCCGGGCTCGTCGAGGTCCGTCCGGGTCAGCTCGTCCGGGTGGGGCGCGGCGGGGTGCGCCGGCAGACGTACTGGCGGCTGGAGGCCCGCGAGCACACCGACGACCTGCCGACGACCATCGGCACCGTCCGTGACCTGCTCGCCGACACCGTCACCCGTCAGCTGGTCTCGGACGTCCCGCTGGGCACGCTGCTCTCCGGCGGCCTGGACTCGTCGGCCGTGACGGCGCTGGCCGCCCGCAGCGGGCCGGTGCGCTCCTTCTCGGTGGACTTCCGGGGCGCCGCCGACGCCTTCGCCTCCGACGCCGTCCGGCGGGAGGCGGACGCGCCGTACGTGCGCGAGCTGGCGGGGCACGTCGGAGCGGACCACCTGGAGGTGCTGCTGGACAGCCCCGGCCTGTCGGACCCGGCGGTGCGTTCCGCGGTGCTGCGCGCCACCGACCTGCCGCCCGCGTACTGGGGCGACATGTGGCCCTCGCTCTACCTGTTCTTCCGCGCGGTGCGGGAGAACGTCACGGTGGCGCTGTCCGGTGAGGCCGCGGACGAACTCTTCGGCGGCTACCGGTGGTTCCGCAACCCGTTGGCCCTGCGGGCGGCCACCTTCCCGTGGCTCACCCCGGGTTCGGCGCGCTACTTCGGCGGCAGCTCGCTGTTCCAGCCGGGTCTGCTGGACAAGCTCGACCTGGACGGCCACCGGGCGGCCCGGTACGCCGAGGCGCTCGCCGAAGTGCCGGTGCTGCCGGGCGAGTCGGCGCCCGAGAGGCGGATGCGCGAGATCGGCCACCTGAACCTGACCCGCTTCGTGCAGACCCTGCTCGACCGCAAGGACCGGATGAGCATGGCGGTCGGCCTCGAGGTGCGGGTGCCGTTCTGCGACCACCGGCTCGTGGAGTACGTCTTCAACGTGCCCTGGGAGATGAAGAGTTTCGACGGAAGGGAGAAGAGCCTGCTGCGGGCGGCGGTGGCCGACCTGCTGCCGCGCTCGGTGGTCGAGCGGGTGAAGACCCCGTACCCGGCGACCCAGGATCCGGGCTACGAGGGCGCCCTGCGGGCCGAACTGGCCGGGGTGCTCGCCGATCCGGACGCTCCGGTGCTGCCGCTGCTGGACCGCGCGCGGGCCCTGGCCGCGGCTGCCCGTCCGACCGGGGCGGTGAGCCGGCCCTACGACCGGGGCAGTCTGGAGCTGGTGCTGTGGCTCAACTCCTGGCTCGCCGAGTACGAGGTCACGCTGGACCTGTGACGTCGGCGGCGTCCGCGCCGCCGACCGCCGCCGGGGGCAGCCCGTCGGCCAGGACCGCCCGAAGGCCACGCAGCAGCCGCAGCGTGGCCTTCAGGTCGTCCGGATCCAGGCCGCCCGCGAGGTGCTCCATCCACAGGCGTTCGGCGGGTTCGATCCGGGCGAGGGCGTCGGTGCCCTTGGCGGTCAGCGAGACCAGCGGGGCCCGCCGGTCGGCCGGGTTGGGGGAGGTGCTGACCAGGCCCTCCTCGACCAGCTTCACCACGGTCTGCTGGACGGCCTGGCGGCGCAGCCCGCGCTCGCGCGCCAGGTGGGCGGCGCTCTGCGGCCCCTCGGCCAGCAGCCCGAGGACCTGCCAGCGCGCGGAGGTGAGCCCGAAGCGGGCGGACAGCGCGTCGCCCGCGCGCAGCAGGGCTCCGTTGACGGCGAACAGTTCCGTGGTGATGTCACTCAAGGTCTCGGCCGCGGGGGAGAGATCGGTCATGGGGGCAGCCTAATCGCAGGGTCTCCACGGCCAGCCTAGCCTCGTCCGGGCCGGGATTTCGGCAAGAACTTGTCATTCCGCCACGGTAGCCACTACGCTCAATTCGACAAGACCTTGTCGAATCCGGTGGGAGAAATGAAAATGGCGAACGCCACCTCGCAGACCGGCGAGGCCGTCGCGGACGAGGCCGGCGGCCCCGCCGGCTTCACTCACCGCCAGATCATCACCGCGCTGTCCGGGCTCCTGTTGGCCGTGCTGCTCGCCGCACTCGACCAGACGATCGTCTCCACCGCGCTGCGTACGATCGGCGACCAACTGCACGGCCAGACCGTCCAGGCCTGGGTGATCACCGGCTACCTGGTCAGCTCCACGATCGCGATGCCGTTCTACGGCAAGCTGTCCGACATCTACGGCCGCAAGCCGCTCTACCTGGCGGCGATCGCGGTCTTCATCGTCGGCTCGGCGGCCTGCGCGATGGCGAACTCGATGGAGACGCTGGCGATCGCCCGCGTCCTCCAGGGCTTCGGCGGCGCCGGGCTGATGTCGCTGCCGACGGCCGTCATCGCCGACCTCGCCCCGGTGCGCGAGCGCGGGCGCTACTTCTCGTACCTGATGATGGCCTGGGTGGCGGCCAGTGTGCTCGGCCCGCTCGTCGGGGGCCTGTTCGCGGGCGCCGGCGAGATCCTCGGGGTGACCGGCTGGCGCTGGGCCTTCCTGATCAACGTGCCGCTCGGTCTGGTGGCGCTGGTCAGCGTGCGCAAGGCGCTCAACCTGCCGCACCGCAGGGTGGACCACCCGATCGACTTCCGGGGGGCGCTCACCCTGGCGCTCTGCCTGGTGCCACTGCTGATCGTGGCGGAGGAGGGCCTCGACTGGGGCTGGGGATCGGCGCGTTCGCTGACGCTGTTCGCCGTCTCGCTGATCGGCCTGGTGCTGTTCGTGCTCGCCGAGCGGGCCCGCGGGCTGGAGGCGATGGTCCCGCTGCGGCTGTTCCGGCGCGGTGGCATCACGATGGCCACGGCCGTCAACTTCACCATCGGCGTCGGCATCTTCGGTACGGTCTCCACCCTGCCGCTGTTCCTGCAGCTGGTGCAGGGGCGCAGTGCCACCGTCGCCGGACTGGTGATCATCCCGGTGATGACCGGGGCGATCGTCTCCCAGACGATCTGCGCCAAGATCATCAAGAAGTGGAACCGCTACAAGAAGCCCGCGATCGTGGGCCTCGGCTCGATGGCCGGAGCGTTGCTGTCGCTCTCCG
Source organism: Kitasatospora sp. NPDC086791 (assembly GCF_040685975.1). Lineage (NCBI taxonomy): Bacteria > Bacillati > Actinomycetota > Actinomycetes > Kitasatosporales > Streptomycetaceae > Kitasatospora > Kitasatospora sp. NPDC086791. The sequence goes on from NZ_JBFBOC010000006.1 coordinate 224,396, forward strand.
CCGCGGGCGCGGACACCCCGCTCGCGGTGATCGTGGTGATCGCGGCCTGGCTGGGCTTCGGCATCGGGCTCTCCCAGACCGTCATCACCCTGGCGATCCAGAGCTCGGCGCCCAAGTCCGAGCTGGGCGTGGCCAACGCCGCCTCCGGTCTGTTCCGCCAGCTCGGCGGCACGAGCGGCGCCGCCGTCTTCATGTCGGTGCTGTTCGGCGTCGCCGCCGGCAGGCTCGACGGGGCCGACCCGGACGAGGCCGTGCGCCGAGCGCTCTCCGACCCGGACTCCACCGGCGGCCTGAGCGCCTCGGCGGTCGACGCCTTCACCTCGGGCTTCGACACGATGTTCCTGGTCGGCGGCCTGATCCTCGCGGTGGGCTTCCTGCTCACCTTCCCGCTGCGGGAACTGCGCGACGAGGAGTGAGCGCGCGCACCCGCACCCCCTGAACCCGCGTACCCCCGGTCACCCCCGTGCCGGGGGTACGCGCTTTTCCGCTCCGGCTCCGGCCGCGTCCGCGCGCCCTCGCGTGCGCCCGTTCGCGCGCCCGGAGGGCCCGACGACGGCCCGGCGCCGGCTCGAAGGCGCCCCGCGAGCATGGGGGCACCGACCCGCCGAGAGTGGAGGACCGATGCCCCCCGAACCCCTGTCCCTGCCGCTGGACCTGGCCCCCGGCCTGGTGGACGGCGACACCTTCCTGTCGATCATGGGCGCCCTGCCGACCGGGGTCACCGTGGTGACGACCCTGGGACCGGACGGGGAGCCGTACGGGTTGACCTGTTCGGCCGCCTGCAGCGTCTCCAAGGCCCCGCCCCTGCTGCTGGTCTGCATCAACCGCGACAGCCGGGTGCTGAAGGCCCTCCTGGGGCGCGGCGAGTTCGCCGTCAACGTGCTGCGCGGCGGAGGGGAGTCCACGTCCGCGCGCTTCGCCGCGCCCGTGGACGACCGCTTCCGGGACGTCCGGTGGGAGCCGGGCAGCGCCGGTGGCGTGCCGGTCATGTCGGCCGACGTCGTCGCGCACGCCGAGTGCCGGGTCGCCGCGGCCCTCGACGCGGGCGACCACACCATCGTGATCGGCGCGGTGGTGGCCGGCGGCCCCCGGCCCGAGGTGCCCAGCCCGCTGATGTACTGGCGCCGCTCCTACGCCCGCTGGCCGGTGGAGGAGGATCCGCGGACGGCCGCCCTGACCCTGGCGGCCGAGGGCTGAGCCCACCCGCGTGCGGCGAACGGCGAGGGCCGCGTCCGGGAGCACCTCCCCGGACGCGGCCCTCGCCGTTGCCCCTCGCGCTACGGCTTGACCCGCATCGCCGCCCTGACCTCCTCGGCACTGGCGGCCAGCAGCTCACGGATCTCCGGGCGGTGGTGACCGGTGGCCCACTCCGCGATCCGGATCATCTTGTCCGCCGTCGGGTTGATGTGGTGGGTGTCGGGGTCGTTGAAGCCCAGGGCCGGCAGCATCCAGTCCGACTCGCGGATCCGCTGCTCCAGCACCCGCGCGGCCTCCTCGGCCGTGGTGCGCCCGGCGTCCACGGCCTCGCACAGCTCGGTGAGCTCGTCGAAGGCCTCCTTGTAGAAGTCCAGCGGACACCACAGGCCCGGGTACGGGTTGTCGTCCAGCGCCTGGCAGTGGCTGTCGTCGCCGGTCTCCTTGGTCCTGGTCAGTGCGTTGAGGATGCGCTTGCCGCCGATCACGCTGGCCGAGGCCCAGATCCGGAAGACCGAGTTCCACAGCGGGTAGTGCGAGAAGGAGATGAAGGAGTTGTTGACCAGCTTGTCGTTCCAGTCCAGCAGACCCTGCTCCAGTTCCTCCACGTAGGCGAAGCGCTCGACCGTGAAGTCGTCCTCGCGCAGCGCGGCCATCAGCCGCCAGGACAGCGCGTTGATGATCTCGCAGGTGTTGGACAGGCCGCGGGAGAAGAGCGGGTCGATGAAGCCGGCCGCGTGCGACATCAGGCACCAGCGCTCGCCGACCGTCCGGCTCGAGGAGTACTGCATGCGGTCCGTTCGCACCCACTCGCGCACGCTGCGGGCGCCCTTCAACTGCCGCTGCACCGCCGGGAAGCGGTCCACGTGGGACCAGAACTCCTCCTCGGGCGTCAGGTCCGGCCGGGCGGGGTAGCGGCGCTCGTCGAGCTGGATGCCGACGCTGCACAGCGGGTTGGTGGCCCCGGGGTGGTTGTTGAACGGGATGATCCACATCCAGCCGCGCTCGAAGATGTGGTGCATCGTCCCGTCGTTCCACGGCACCGGCGGACGAAGCTCGGCCGGCGTGTCCACGTGGTCGTCGATCGCGTCCACTCCGACCATGTGGGTGAAGATCGAGCGGGCGTGGTGCTTGAGCCGGCTCGGCTCCTCCCGCAGTCCCAACTGCCGTGCCAGCGGCGAGCGGAAGCCGCTGGCGTCGACCAGGTAGCGGGCCCGGACGGTGCTGCCGTCCGCGCCGGAGACGGTCACCCCGCCGTCGTCGAACTCGATGTTCTCCACCCGGTAGTACTGCCGGGCGTCGCAGCCGTAGCGCACCGCGGCGTGGAACATGTAGGAGTCGGTGTCCTGGCGGAAGAAGTGGGCCGCGTTGCCGACGATCGAGGGGATGCGGAACTGGCTGGTCTCGTTCGGGTCCGGCTCCTCGCCGTCCCGGTGGAACATGAAGCCGAAGTTGCTCTTCTGCCCGTGCGAACTGCTGACGTTGGCGAGGACGTCCTGGAAGCTCGCCAGGTTGGCGATCTCCGGCACCCCGTACCGGTCCGAGATCAGCCGCAGCACCACCAGTGTCTGCCCGATGGTGGACTCGCCGACGGCGAAGCGGGGGTGGTGGGCACCGTCCAGCAGCATGATCCGGAAGCCGTGCTTGGCGAGGATCGAGCCGAGCATGGTGCCCGACAGCCCGCTGCCGATGATGACGACGTCGTACGGCCGGTCGCCGTGCCGCGTCTGATCCGCGGTTGTGTCGGTCATGTCGAACTCCTTTTCCTTCAGACCGACTTGACGCCGATGGCGAAGTGGTCGCGGGTGATGGTGTCGGAGGCGGCGATCCGGTCGACGGTGAAGCCGGCCTCCTCCAGGTAGGCGCGGGCCTCCTGCAGCGAGTAGGCCCCGGCCTCGTCCCGGATCATGGTGTGGTTGATCCGCTGCAGCAGGACCTCCGGGTCGCGCTCCTCCGGGTCGATCATGGCGTCGTACAGCACCACCAGGCCGCCCGGGCGCACCGCCTTGTGGGCGCGGCGCAGCAGCTCCCTGCGGTCCCCGACCGGCCAGTCCGGCAGGACGTGACCGAAGATCACCACGTCCGCCTCCGGCAGGTCGGTGGCGAAGAAGTCACCGCCGTGGAAGTCCACCCGGTCGGCGGTTCCGGCTGAGGCCACCAGCTCCTCGAAGAGCGGGCGCAGCGCCGGCAGGTCGAAGACCCCGCCGCGCAGGTGCGGGTGGGCGGTGACGATCCGGGAGGCGACGTTGCCGCGCCCGCCGCCGACGTCCACGAAGGAGGTGTACCGGCTCCAGTCGATCGCGCGCGCCAACTCGTCGGCCGTGAAACCGTTGTGGGCGTCCATGTGCAGCATGATCTGCCGGGCGCGGTCCAGGTCCTCGTACTGCTTGGGGTAGGCCAGCTGGCCCTGCGCGGCCACGGCCGACTTGGCCTTGCCGTCGCGCAGCGCGTCGGTCAGCTGCGCCCAGGCGTGGTAGTGCAGCCGGGCGTGCTGGCGGGCGGTGCCGCCGAGGTACGTGGGGCCGGGGAGCAGGAACTCCCGGGCGAGCTCGGAGGCCCGGTAGCCGCCGTCCTGCTCGTCCAGCAGGCCGAGGCCGACCAGGGCGTTCAGGAAGTCCTTGAACAGCCGGTGCCGGACGCCCAGTTCGGCGCGGATCCGGTCGAGCCCGGCGGAGCGCTCGGCGAGCAGCTCGAAGAGGCCGAGCTCGACCGCGCTCTGCAGCGCCTTCGCCTGGAAGTAGGCGGTGTTGAGGGCGACGATCCGGCGCGCGCGGGCGGCGGCGCTGTCGGTGGACGAGGTCATCGTGCGTCCTTTCTCAGGGGTGGGGGGATCAGGCCGCCGCGCCGAACCAGGTGGTCGCGGCGTGGTGCAGTTCCTCGGTGCGGGCCGGTTCGCCGGCCCAGGCCACGTAGCCGTCCGGGCGGACGAGGTGGGCGGTGTCCGGGCCCGGGCCGCCCGACTTGACGGTCAGGGTGTCCACGCGGTCCGCCCAGGCGGCCAGCGGCGAGGCGGTCGGGGCCTGTTCGGGGAGCAGCAGCAGACCGCGGGCCCCGGCGAAGCAATCGCTGATCCTCCGCGGCCCGTCCGCGGTGATCAGCTCGGCGTCCGGCATCCGGCGGCCGACCAGAGGGTGGTCGCCGCCGCCGTAGGCGACGTCGAAGCCGGAGAGCATGCCGGCGATGTGGCGGTTGGTGTCGGGCAGCGCCATGAGGTCGCGGAAGGTCTGGCGCAGTGCCTCGTACCGCGGGTCCGGGTCGATCAGGACGGCCTGGGTGCGGGTGTTGCGCACCACGCCGTCGGCGATCGGGCGACGCTCGCCGCCGTAGCTGTCCAGCAGCTCCTCGGTGCCGTGGCCGCGGACCACGGCGGCCAGCTTCCAGCCGAGGTTGACGGCGTCCTGGAAACCCAGGTTGAGCCCCTGGCCGCCGGCCGGCAGGTGGATGTGCGCGGCGTCGCCGGCCAGCAGCACCCGGCCCTGCCGGTAGGAGTCGGCCAGCCGGGAGACGTCGGTGAGGCGGGACAGCCAGGTGACGTCGTGCATCCCGTGGTCACTGCCGGTGTGCTCGACCAGTGCGGCGCGCATCTCCTCCTCGGTGACCGGGGCGCGGCGGTCGGTGAAGGGCCGGTCGAACCAGGCGACGGTGGCCCGGTAGACGCCCGGCTGGTGCTGGAAGGCGCCGAACCAGGACCGCTTGGCGGGGTTGACCAGGCCCACCGGCCGCATCGGGCCGAGGCCCTCGCCGCGCGGCAGGTCGCCGCTGAAGCGCATGTCGCCGATGAGGGCGTACATGTGCGGGTCCTGTCCGGTGAAGCCGATGCCGGCGGCCTTGCGGACGGTGCTGCCGCCGCCGTCGCAGCCGACCAGGTACCGTGCCCGAAGCAGGCCCGTGTCCGTCTCGACGGTGACCCCGTCGGCGTCCTGGGCGAAGCCGGTGACGCCCGAGCCGCGCACGATCCGCACGCCCAGTTCGCGGGCCCGTTCGGCGAGCAGCTCCTCGGTGCGCAGTTGGGGCACCAGCAGCACGTACGGGTGGCGGGTGTCGAACTCCTCGAAGCGCATCGGCACGCCAAGGCTGGCGAAGTTGCCGCCCTGCAGCACGCCCGCGCCCTCCTTGAAGCGGTCGAGCAGCCCGCGCAGTTCGAGCAGTTCCACGGTGCGGCCCTGCATGCCCATGGCCTTGGAGTGCTTCTCCGGCTCGCGGCGCCGTTCCACCACCACCGCCCGGGCTCCGCCCAGGGCCAGTTCGCAGGCGAGCATCAGGCCGGTCGGCCCCGCCCCCGCCACCACCACATCGCAGTCCAACGCGACCTCCCGTCTCGGTCCGGTACGACGGCCTCACCGTGCCAGCCGGACTTCGAGCCGGAGTCCAGCGCGGGTACGCGAGCAGGCCGAACGGCACCAAGGCCGCTCGAAGTGGGCTGCCTAGCGTGGGCGCCGACCCTGACCCGCAGACACCGAGGACAGCCATGCCGTTCACCGCGAAAGAGGCCGCCTACCTGGCCTCGCAGCCGCTCGCCCGCCTGGCCACCGTGGACGGCCGGGGACAGCCGCACGTCGTCCCGCTGGGCTTCCACTACAACGCCGAGCTCGGCACCGTCGACGTGACCGGGCGCGGCATGGCCCGCAGCCTCAAGTACCGCCACGTGCAGGGGCATCCGCGGGTGTCGCTGGTGGTGGACGACATCGTGGACGCGCAGCGCTGGGTCGTCCGCGGGATCGAGATCCGGGGCACCGCCGTCGCGCTGGCGACCGGCGGCAAGGAGATCCTGCCGCACGTCGACGACGAGCTGATCCGGATCACGCCGGAGCGGATCGTCTCCTGGGGCATCGACTCCGACTGCCAGGCTCCGCCGCTGGCCCGCAACGTCGGGGCGGGGGCGCAGGCGTGATCGAGCGGCTGCCGAAGTTCCCCTGGGACGTTCTGTTCCCGTACCGCAGGCGCGCGGCCGCCCACCCCGACGGGTTGGTCAACCTGGCGCTCGGTGACCCGGTCGACCCGACCCCGGAGGCCGTGCGCGCGGCCCTGGCCGCCGCGGCCGACGCCCCGGGCTACCCGTCCACCGAGGGCACGCCCGCGCTGCGGGCCGCCGCCGCGGCCTGGCTGCTGCGCCGCGAGGGCGTGAGCGTCGAGCCGGAGGCCGTGATCCCGGCGGTCGGCACCAAGGAGCTGATCGCCTGGCTGCCCACCATGCTGGGCCTGGGCCCGGGGGACGTCGTCCTCGCCCCCCAACTGTCCTTCCCCACCTACGAGGTGAGCGCTCGGCTGGCCGGTGCCACCTTCGTCCGGACGGACGACCCGCTGAGCTACGACGGCCCTGCGCCGCGCCTGCTGTGGCTGAACTCCCCGTCCAACCCGGAGGGCCGGGTGCTCGACGCCGCCGAACTGCGCGCGGTCGTCGAGTGGGCGCGCGAGCGCGGCACCCTGGTGGTCAACGACGAGTGCTACCTGGACCACGTGTGGGAGCGCTCGACCCGCTCGGTGCTCCACGCCGAGGTCACCGGCGGCGACCACCACGGCGTACTGGCGGTGCACTCGCTGTCCAAGCGCTTCAACCTGGCCGGCTACCGGGCGGGCTTCGCCGCCGGCGACCCGGACGTCATCGCGACGCTGCTGGAGGTGCGCAAGCACGCCGGCCACATGGTCCCCGCCCCGGTGCAGGCCGCCATGGTCGCCGCGCTCGGTGACGACGCGCACCTGGCGGCCCAGCGCGAGCGCTACGCCCGGCGGCGCGAGCTGCTGCGCGGGGCGCTGGTGGACGCCGGCTTCCGGATCGAGCACTCGGCCGGTGCGCTGTTCCTCTGGGCGACCAGGGACGAGCCGTGCTGGACGACCGTCGGTGCGCTGGCCGACCGCGGCATCCTGGTGGCGCCCGGTGAGTTCTACGGCGCCGCGGCCGCCCGGCACGTGCGGGTGGCCGTCACCGAGACGGACGAGCGGGTCGAGCAGGCGGTGAAGCGGCTCGCCGAGGGCATCTGACCCCGCTCCCCTTCCCGTTCCGCCCCCGAGCCCCGTCGGCCGTGCCGACGGGGCTCACCGCCGCCCCGGACCGTGCGAGGGCCGCCGCCCCCCGGACAGCACGGCCGCCGCCCCCGGACGGGTCCGGGGGCGGCGGCCGTGGGCGGGCGGGTCAGCCCCGTTCGGGCACCACGCTCTCCACCAGGTGCAGGTAGGAGTTGACCGGACGGACCTCGGCCCGGGTCAGGCCCGCCTCCTCGATCAGCGAGACCAGGCCGGCCCTGGTGTGCTTGCGGCCGCCGACGTTGAGCAGCAGCAGGAGGTCCATCGCCGTGGTGAACCGCAGCTCGGGGCTGCCGTCCACCAGGTTCTCGACCACGATCACCCGGCTGCCCGGAGCAGCCGCCCGGACGACGTTGCGCAGCGTCAGGACGGTGCTCTCGTCGTCCCACTCGAGGATGTTCTTCAGCAGGTAGACGTCGGCCTGCACCGGGATCTCCCGCCGGCAGTCGCCGCCGAGCAGCGTGGCGCGCCCGGCCAGCGCACCGCCCGGCCGCAGCCGGGCGTCGGCCCCGGAGACGACCTCGGGCAGGTCCAGCAGGGTGCCGCGCAGACCGGGGTTGCGCTCCAGCAGGGTGGCCAGCACGTGCCCCTGGCCACCGGCGATGTCCACCACCGTGCCGACCCCGCCGAGGTCCAGCCGGTCGGCCAGCGCGAGCGCGGAGAGCCGGCTGGACTGGGTCATCGCCCGGTCGAACACGGCCGCCGACTCGGGGGAGTGGGCGTGCAGGTGGTCGAAGAAGTCCATGCCGTGCAGCTCGGGGAAGACGGCCTTGCCGGTGCGCACCGCCTCGTCGAGGTGGCCCCACAGCTCCCAGGTCCACGGCTCGGTGCCCCAGAGCACCATGTCCCTCAGGCTGCGCGGGGTGTCCTCGCGCAGCAGCCGGGATGCGCCGGTGTGCACGTACCGACCGTCCGGCTGCTCGGCGAACACGCCGTAGCAGGCCAGGGCGCGCAGCAGCCGCTGCAGGGTGTCCGGGTCCGCGTTCACGGCCCGGGCCAGCTCGGCCGCGCCGGCCGGCTCCTCGCCCAGGGCGTCAGCCAGGCCCAGCCGGGCCGCGGCCCGCACGGCGGCGGCGCCGGCCGCCGCCAGCCCCAGCTCGCGCAGCTGGATCACCGGCTGCGCAATGATCTCGCCGTTGTCCGTCATGGTGCTCCCCCTCTCAGGCGCCGTGCTGCGCGAGCAGGTCGAACGGGGCCGGCTCGGCCTTGGCCAGGCTCATCACCTTGCCGACCCGGGCGCGGAACTCCGGCGAGCCGGTCGCCGCCCGGTGCGAGGCCGCGTCGTCCCACTCGGCGGTCTCCACGTACACCGAGGCGTCCGTGGCGCAGCGGTACAGCCGGTGCGAGCGGAAGCCGGGCCGGCCGCTCATGAACTCGCTGATCTCGCCGACGAGCGTCTCGAACTCGGCGACGTCCCCGGTGACGGTGAAGCGGTTGATGAAGGTGTACACGGTGTTCCTCCTGTGGTGGGTCGGGCGGGTGGGGTGGTACGGGTCAGAGGGAGCCGAACAGCCGGTCACGGAGCTCGCGCCGCTGGACCTTGCCCGTGGCGGAGCGCGGGATGCCCTCCACCAGGCGCAGCTGCTTCAGGTGCTCGTAGTAGGGGAGCCGGGCGTTCGCGAACGCGGCCAGGGCGGCCGGGTCGACGCCCTCGCCGCGCGGCACGACGAGGCCGACGGCGACGGCGCCGCTCAGCTCGTCGGGCTGGTCGAAGACCACGCAGTCGGCGACGGCCGGGTGCCGCATCAGCACCCGCTCGATCTCGGTCGGCGACACCAGCCAGTTGTCGCACTTGAAGACGTCCTTGATCCGGTCGACGACGAACAGGCGGCCGGCCTCGTCGATCCGGCCGACGTCACCGGTGCGGAACCAGCCGTCCGCGTCGACGGCGTCGGTGGGCCCGTCGCCCAGGTAGCCCAGCATCAGCTGCGGGCCCCGGACCTGGATCTCACCGCGCTCGCCCACCGGCAGCACCGCGCCGGTGCGCACGTCCACGATCCGGCAGGCCGTCCCGGCGACCGGGGGCCCACTGGAGCCGAGGGTGGGCCCCTCGGGCAGGTCGAAGTGCGTCGACGGGGACGTCTCGGCGAGGCCGTAGCCCTGGACGACCGGCACCCCGAAGTGCTCCTGCAGGACGGTCGTCGTCCGGGGCGGCAGCGCCGATCCACCGGACAGCACCGCCCGTAGCGAGGGGATGCGGAAGTCGGGCAGCCGCTCGTCCCCGGCGAGCCGGGACAACCGCACCGGCAGGCTGTAGAGGTGCGAGGCCCGCCAGGTACGGGCCAGTCCCACCAGCGCCGCGCGGTCCTCCTCCGGGCAGAGCACGTGCGTCGCGCCGACCGCGAGCGCGGCGTTCAGGTGCATCAGGTGGAAGGAGGGCAGGTTGTTGAGCGAGACGGCGTCGGCCGTCAGCCGGTGGGCGTGCGCCGACTGCGCCGCGTTCACGAGCAGGTTGCGGTGGCTGAGCCGGACGGTCTTCGGCGCGCCGGTGGTGCCGCTGGTGAACTGCAGGCAGGCGGTCTCCACCACCTCGCCGGCCGGGACGGCGGTGCGCTCCAGGGCGTCCAGGACGGGCGTGCCGTCGAGCGCGTCGGCGGTCACCACCAGTTGCCGCAGCAGCGGCAGCCGGTCCCGCAGGGCCAGGACACGGCGGTGCATCCGGGGCGACAGCACGGCCGCCCGGGCGCCGCAGGAGTTCAGGACGTGCACCAGGGTCTCGTCCGGGACGAGCGGGTTGAACATGGCGCTGGTGTTCCCGGAGCGGGAGATGCCCAGGAAGGTGACGGCGAAGTCGACGGTCAGCTCGGCGGCGATCGCGATGACCGTGCGGGGACCGCCGAACGCGGCGCGCAGCGCCTCGGCGCAGTCGCTCACCCGGGCCTCCAGCGCGGCGTGGTCGAGCACCAGGTCACCGTGCACCAGAGCGACATGACGAGGGGTCAGCTCGGCCGCGCGGCGGACGAGGTCGTCGATCCGGGGCCCGCCGATCAGCGCCGCCACCACGTCCAGCGGCGGACCGAAGGTCGTACTGTCCCGTGGGAGGTCCACGGTGGCCTCCTCTCAGGCGGGCAGGTCGTCCCGGTGCACCTGGCGGTGCCGGACCTTCAACTCGCCGTTGACGCGCACCAGCTGGTCCTCACAGCTGCAGCTCAGGTGCACGGCGGCCGGCCCGCCCTTGGGCGTCGCGACGATCAGCGCGTAGGTCTTGGCGAGCACATGGCCGTCCGGCTGCGCGGCGACCTCCAGCATCCCCAGCCAGTGCCGGTGCCGGATTCCGGCATCGGCCAGGCGCTGGGCGGCCTCCCGGGCGCCCTGCTCGATCGCCGCGCGACCCTCCTGCGGGTGCGGGCGGGCGTTGGCGGCGAACACGCCGTCCTCGGTGAAGGTCGCGGCCCACTCGGTGACCTCACCCTCGTCCAGGTGGCGCATCTGCCGCCCGTAGAAGTGCTGGACCTCCTCGTAGAGCGAACCGGTCATGCTCCGGGCCTCCTCGTTGCGTCGGTGGTTGGGCAGCGCCGACGCTCCCACCCGCGCTTCGAATCCCGTTGGAGCGGTCGGCGTGTGCGGCGCGCTCGAACCGCAGTCGAAGCCGTCCGGGCAGGGTCGGCCCGGGGCCTGTCCCCCCGGGTTCCCGACGGGGCGCGGGGGCGGGCCCCGACCGGCGGGCCCGCCCGGGCCCGCGACCCGTGAGCGAGACAGGAGATCGATGCGATGAGCACCGTGACGACCGGCGACGTCGCCCTGGTGACCGGGGCGACCAGCGGCATCGGACTGGCCAGCGCCGAGCGGCTGGCCCGGCGCGGGCTGAGCGTCTTCATCTGCGCCCGCACCGCGCAGGGCGTCGCCGAGACAGTCGCCCGCCTGCGCGGCGAGGGCCTGGAGGCGGACGGCCTCGCGGCCGACGTCCGCTCCGCGCAGGACGTGAGCACGGTCGTCCGGGCAGCGGTGGACCGCTTCGGCCCGATCGGCGTGCTGGTCAACAACGCCGGACGCAACGGCGGTGGCGTCACCTCCACCCTCACCGACGAGCTGTGGCAGGACGTGATCGACACCAACCTCACCAGCGTCTTCCGCGTCACCCGCGAGGTCCTCACCACCGGCGGCATGGAGGCGGCCGGGCACGGGCGGATCATCAGCGTCGCCTCCACCGGCGGCAAGCAGGGTGTCCCGCTGGGCGCCCCCTACTCGGCCTCCAAGGCCGGCGTCATCGGCTTCACCAAGGCGCTGGCCAAGGAGCTCGCCCACACCGGTACCACGGTCAACGCCGTCTGCCCCGGCTACGTCGAGACGCCGATGGCCGTGCGGGTCCGCCAGGCGTACGCCGCGACCTGGGCGACCACCGAGGAGGACGTGCTCTCGCGCTTCGAGCAGAAGATCCCGCTCGGCCGCTACTCCACCGCGGAGGAGGTCGCCGGCATGGTCGACTACCTGACCACCCCCGACGCCGCGTCGGTCACCGCGCAGGCGATCAACGTCTGCGGTGGCCTCGGCATCTACTGAGCCGCACCCCACGCACCCCGCCGAACTTCACCCCGCCGAACTTCACCCCGCCGAGCTTCACCCCGCCGAACTTCACCCCGCCGAGCTTCACCCCGCCGACGGAAAGGGCCGGTCCCACCCATGAGCACCCTCCAGTACACCACCCACTCGATCGACGTCGACGCCCCCGCCGAGGTCGTCTACACCGTCATCGCCGACGCCCTGGCCTGGCCGCGGCGCTTCGCCCCCACCCTCCACGTCGAGCGCGAGGAGCTGGGGCCGGGCGCCGAGCGCCTGCGGATCTGGGCCCGGGCCAACGGCGAGGTCAAGCACTGGACGTCCCGCCGCGACCTGGACGCCGACCTGCGCCGGATCCGCTTCCGCCAGGAGGCCTCCTCGGCCCCGGTCGCCTCGATGGCGGGGGAGTGGCAGGTCGCCGAGCGCCCCGGCGGCACCACCCTCACCCTCACCCACGAGTTCAGCGCGCTCGACGACGACCCGCAGGGCCTGCGCTGGATCAGCGAGGCGACGGACCGCAACAGCCGCAGCGAGCTCGCCGGCATCAAGGACCTCGCCGAACGCTGGAACCGGCTCGCCGAGTTCGAGTTCGAGTTCGAGGACGCGGTGCTGGTCGACGCCGCCCCGGAGGCCGTCTACGACTTCCTGCGGGACGCCGCCGCCTGGCCCGCCCGGCTGCCCCACGTCGCCCGCCTCGACCTGCGCGAGGAGGCCGGCGGCATCCAGCACATGTCCATGGACACCCGCACCGCCGACGGCTCCGAACACACCACCGAGTCCATCCGGATCTGCTTCCCGGAGTCCGGCATCGCCTACAAGCAGCTGCGCACCCCCTCCATGATGGCCGCCCACACCGGCCGCTGGACCGTCGAGCCGACCGACCGCGGAGTGCGGGTCACCTCCTGGCACGCCGTCGTCCTCAACCCCGAGGCGGTCCCCACCGTCCTCGGCCCGGACGCCACCGCCGCCACCGCCCGCCGCTTCATCCGCGAGGCCGCCGGCGGCAACAGCCGCGCCACGCTCGGCCTGGCCAAGCGCTTCGCCGAGGAACGCCGTGGCTGACCCCGCTCCGGCCGTCCTGATCGCGGGGGCCGGCCCGGTCGGCCTCACCACGGCCCACGAACTCGCCAGGCGCGGCGTTCCCGTCCGGCTGGTCGACGCCGCGCCCGGCCCGGCCACCAGCAGCCGGGCCCTGGCGGTGCACGCCCGGACCATGGAGGTGCTCGAGCAGATGGGCGCCCTCGACCGGCTGCTGCCGCTCGGCCGGCGGGTCACCCACTTCACCATGCACCGCCGGGGCCGCACCCTCATCCGCTTCGACACCAACTACCGCTCGTTGCCGACCCGTTACCCGTTCAGCCTGATGGTCGACCAGGTGGTCACCGAGCAGGTGCTGCGCGAGCGCACCGCCGAACTCGGCGTCCCCGTGGAATGGGGCGTCGAACTCACCGCGCTGCAGCCCGGGCCCGACTCCGTGCTCGTCACCCTCCGCCACGCCGACGGGCGCACCGAGGAGACCCGGGTGCCCTGGCTGGTCGGCGCCGACGGCGGCCGCAGCACCGTGCGCAAGCAGCTCGGGATGCGCCTGATCGGCGACTCCACCGAGGTCTGGCTCAACGCCGACGTCACCCTCGACGCCGACCTCCCGCCGGACAGCAACCACCTGCTGCACACCGAGCCCGGCACCCTGCTGCTCGTCCCGTTCCCCGAGCCCGGCAAGTGGCGCGTGGTGGACACGGTGGACACCGACGGCGCCGAGGACCGCGAGCTGGTCCGCCGCCGCCTGGCCGACAAGATCGGCCGGGCGCTCGGGCGCCCCGTCCAGGTCGGCACCCCGACCTGGCTCTCCGTCTTCACCGTCCAGCAACGCCAGATCACCCGGATGCGCGAGGGCCGCTGCTTCCTCGCCGGGGATGCCGCCCACGTCCACAGCCCGGCCTCCGGGCAGGGCATGAACAGCGGTATCCAGGACGCCTACAACCTCGCCTGGAAGCTCGCCGACGTGATCCGCGGCCACGCCGGGCCCGCCCTGCTGGACAGCTACGACGCCGAGCGCGTCCCGACCGGGGCCGTGCTGCTGCGCTCCACCCGCACGGCCACCGCCCTGGTGTCGCTGCGCACCGCGCTGGCCCCGGCCCTGCTGACCGTGGGCACCGCGGCGCTGCGCCGGATCACGCCGCTGCGGCGCAAGGTCGAGGGCCGGATGATCCGGGGCTTCTGCGGACTGGCCCTCGCCTACCCGGACAGCCCGCTCACCCGCCCGGCCGGCTCGCGCGCCGGGCGGCCCTCCCCCGGGGACCGGGTGGGCTGCGACGCCCGGACGGCCGCCGGGCACCCCGGCTGGTCCGCGTTCTGCGCCGAACTCGCCGACCCCCGCTGGACCCTGCTCGCCACCCCGGCCGAGGGCGGGAGCACCGGGCACCGGGAGGCGCTCGCCCGGGTGGAGCGGCTGTTCGGCTCCGCCGTCTCCGTCCGTACCGTCGCCGACCCTGGAGCCCCGGGCGAGCTGCCCGACCCCGGGGGTGTGCTGCGCCGCGAACTCGGCCTGGCACCAGGGGACTTCCTGCTGATCCGGCCGGACGGCCACCTCGCCGCGCGGGATCGGGGGCCGGAGCGCTGCCTCGACGTCCTGCGGGACTGCGCCCTGCTGCCGGAAGGAGCCGCGCATGCGCCTCATTGACCTCTCCTCGACGATCGACGCCAACGCCTGGGAGGTGGACGGCATCCGCCACGAGGTGCTGACGCCGGCCGACGGCGCGCGCCACATGGCCGCGGGCATGCTCCGTGACCACGGCCTCGAGTTCGACGTCGCGGACCTGCCGGACGGGGAACTGCTCTCGCTGGACACCCTGACCCTGACCACCCACACCGGCACGCACGTCGACGCACCCTCCCACTACGGCAGCAGGGCCGCCTACGGAGTGCCGCGCCACATCGACGAGTTGCCGCTGGAATGGTTCATCGGGCCGGGCGTTCGGCTGGACCTCACCGACTGCGGGGTCGGGACGGTCAGCGTGGACCGGCTGCGGCGCGCCTTCGACGAGATCGACCACCGGCCGAGCGCCGGGGAGATCGTGCTGCTGCACACCGGTGCCGAACGACTCGCCGGGACTCCCGAGTACTTCACCCGGTTCGCGGGCCTGGACGGGGCGGCGACGAACCTTCTGCTCGATCTCGGCGTGCGGCTCATCGGGACGGACGCCTTCGGGCTGGACGCTCCGTTCACGCACATGCTCGCCGAGTTCCAGCGCACCCGCGACCGTTCCGTGCTGTGGCCCGCGCATTTCGCGGGCCGGCAGCGGGAGTACTGCCAGATCGAGCGTCTGAGCAATCTGGGCGCACTGCCCGCGCCGACCGGGTTCACCGTGCAGGCGTTCCCGGTCAAGATCGCCGGGGCGGGGGCGGGTTGGACGCGAGCGGTGGCGCTGCTCGACTGAGGACGGAGTGCGCCACGGCTGAGGGCCCGACCACCGTCACGGTGGTCGGGCCCTCAGCGTTCACGACGCCCCGTCAGATCCGGCCGAAGGCCCGCAGCATGTACTCCGAGCGGTCCACCGGGTTGAGGTCGGTCCGCCGCCGCCTCGGCGCCGCCCCGACCACCGGCTGGAAGCTGTGGAACCGGGTGACCAGCACGCCCTGGCCCTGGCTCAGGCCCGGCAGCCGCTGCTCGAACTCCTGCACCGTGCGGGCCGGGATCGTCCCCTCCACCAGGCAGCTGCTGCCCAGGCCCCGGGTGCTCTCCGGGGTGGCGCCGCACTCCACCAGGCTCAGCAGGGCGGCGCTGGCGTTCTCACCCGGCACCTCCAGCTCGAAGCGGTTGACCGGTTCGTACACCTGCGTGCCCGCCTGCTTGAGCGCGTTCATCAGCACGAGCGGCGTGAGCTTGCGGAAGTCGCCCGCCGCGCTCACCGGGCTGGCGAACCCGGAACGGGTGAGGGTCACCAGGATGTCCAGCACCTCCCAGCCGTTCAGCCCCTGCTGCAGGGTGGCCCGCACGGCCTCCTCGACGGCCTTGTGGAAGGCGTGCGGCAGCGAGCCGAGCTCCACCGAGCGGCGGAACACGACCCCTGATCCCGGCTCCCCGGGTTCCACCCGCAGGCCGATCGTGGCCCAGAAGAAGGTCTTGCTCCGGTAGTCGATCTCCTCCACCGACTCGCCGATCCCGATCGGGCGCTCGACACAGATGATCCGGGTGCCCTCGAAGGCCACGTCCAGCTTGAACTCGTCGGCGAGCGTGGCCGCGATGACCTCCTTCTGCACCTCACCGTAGAGCGAGACGGCGATCTCCTGCTCCTCGTCGTCCTTGCGGACGTTGATGAACGGGTCCTGATCGGCCAACTGCAGCAGCGCGTCGTACAGTTCGGGCATCGCGCTGGGCCGGGAGGGTCGGATCACGGTCTCCAGGCTCGGCGGCGCGAACAGGTGCTCCCCGTCCAGCCCCTCGGCCGAACCGAGCCGGTCGCCGATCCGGATGCCCTTGAGCCCCCAGACCTTGGCGATGTCCCCGGCCCGGGCCCGCGACTCGACGACGGCCGAGCCCCGGTCGAACACCTCGACCACCGTGGTGCGGCCGGGAATCTCGGTGACGGCTCCGTGCTGGTCGCGCCGGAACACGGACACCTTCTCCCGCGACCCGAGCTCGCCCCCGTGCAACCGGACGTAGGCGACCTTCTCGCCTGCCCACCCGCGCTCGATCTTGAACACGGTACCGCGGAGGGTGCCCCCGGAGCCGCCGTGATTGACCGGAAACAGCCTGGTGATCCCGTCGACCAGGGCATCGATGCCGGCGCCGGCCACGGCCGAGCCGAAGAGCACCGGGTAGAGCTGGGCCCGGGCCGCCTGGCGGGCGAGTTCCGCGCTGTAGTCCTGCGCGGTCAGGGAGGTCTCGTCCTCGAGGTAGCGGGCCAGGAAGTCGTCGCCGTGCTCGGCCAGGATGTCGGCCAGTTCGGCGGCGAAGTCGGGGTCGTCGGTCCCGACGGTCCGGGCGAACGCCCGTGCTCCGGGGGTGCCTGGCCCATCGACCCGGGTCAGGGCGACGACGGCCGGGGTGAGCTCGGAGCGGATCTCGTCCAGGAGCTCGTGGTAGCGCGCGCCCATCCTGTCGATCTTGTTGACGAAGAGGATGACCGGCATGCGCAGTTTCACCAGCGTGCGCATCAGCAGCCGGGTCTGGGCCTGCACGCCCTCCACGGCGGAGATGACCAGCACCACGCCGTCGAGCACGCCGAGGGCCCGTTCCACCTCGGAGATGAAGTCCGGGTGGCCGGGGGTGTCGATGAGGTTGACCTTGACGTCGCCCACGGTGAAGGACACCACCGCGGACCGGATGGTGATGCCGCGCTGGCGCTCGAGTTCGTGCGAGTCGGTCTGGGTGTCGCCGCGGTCGACGCTGCCGACCCGGTCGATGACGCCGGCGGTGTGCAGCAGCCGCTCGGTCAGGCTGGTCTTACCGGCGTCGACATGGGCCAGGATTCCGATGTTCACGGTTGTCAAGACGTGTGTCCCCTAGTTCTGCGGTCTTCGTACGGATTACCGGAGCAACACGGATCTTTCGGGGCACGTCCTTCTCCTCGTGGCTCTGTCTCGCGGGTATCAGGTGACTGGTGCCGGCCCATGGGGCCAACCGTCCTCACCCTAACAGGACTTGTCGATCCGCCAGCCGATCGGCGGGGTTCGGTCGGCGGGGGTGTTTCCCTCGGGACAGGGAGCCGGACCGCTCTGGAAATGCGTCGGTGCCACCTTGGAATTGCGCGCCTGCCACCTTGTGCGGATTCCTCTTGAGGCCCGTCCGCGGACCCGGATATACCTGGGGCCGAGGGAAATCCGAGCGACATCGGAGGCATGGTGAAGTTCAACATTCTGGGTCCGTTGGAAGTCCTCGACAAGGGAATTCCGTGTACCCCGAGCGCGCTGAAGGTCCGCTGGACGCTGGCGGTCCTGCTCGTGAACGCGAACCGGATCGTGGACCTCGGCCTCATCATCGAGGAGATCTGGGGCAGCAGCCCGCCACGCACGGTGGTCACCACCGCGCAGACGTACATCTACCAACTGCGCAAGCTCTGCCGTCCGCTGGGCCGCGAGGTCATCCTCACCAAGGCCCCCGGCTACGTGCTGCTGCTGGGGGAGGAGGAGCTGGACGCCCAGGAGTTCGAGCGGCTGCACCACGAGGGGGACCGGCTGCTGGCCGCCGGCCACCCCGAGGCGGCCGCCCAGCGGCTGCGGCAGGCGCTGGACCTGTGGCGGGGCGCCGCCCTGGCGGACATCCCGGTGGGTGCTCCGCTCGCCGGTCACGTCGCCGTCCTGGAGGAGATGCGCCTGCGCGCCCTGGAGCACCGCATCCTGGCCGACCGGCAGCTCGGGCGCCACCGGGAACTCATTCCCGAACTAAGACTGTTGACCCTGCATCAGCCGATGAACGAGTGGTACCACGAGCAGCTCATGCTCGCCCTGGACGCCGCCGGGCGGCGGAGCGAGGCCCTGCACGTCTACCGCGTGCTCTACCGCCGACTCGACGAGGACCTCGGCATCGCCCCCTCCCGACCGCTGCAGGAGCTGCACAACGACCTGCTCAGCGGCACGTCGCCCACTCGGCAGGAGTTCCAGGCGCTTGCCGCGCGGGCGATGGAGCAGGGCCTGCGGGCCCGTTCGGCCTGAGGCCGGTCCCGGCCGAGCCCTGCTCCGCTCCCTGCCGGGGCCGTCGTCCCCGCAGGGGTCCGCGCCGGACCGGTCCACCGCGGACGGATCCGCGCCGGACCGGTCCTCGGGGCTCAGGCCCGGCCGGCCGGGACCAGCATGGAAGCGGCCCGGGCCTTGTTCACGGCGTCGATCCGGGAGACGGCGTTGAGCTTGACGAACACGTTCCGGAGATGGCGCTTGACGGTGCCGGGCGAGATGCAGAGCCGGCCCGCGATGGCCGAGTTGCTCAGCCCGTTCGCGACCAGGCCCATGACCTCCCGCTCGCGTCCGGACAGCCGGTTGCCGCGCTGGCCGGCCATCCAGTCGAGGCCGGAGCGCGAGGCCATGATGTAGACCCGCTCCCGGTCCGAGGTCAGGCCCCGGATCACCGAGCCGAGGCACTCCCCGGCCGCGTCCTCGGCCAGGTAGGCGTGCACACCGCTGCTGAGGTACGTCTCCATCTCGCCGGGGTGGTCCCGCCGGCTCAGTACGACCACCCGGGTGCCCCGGTCGAGCAGGCGCTCGAGGCCCCGCTCGGTGTCGGCCACCGACTCGCCCGCTCCGTACACCACGACGTCCACGGGGTGCCCGGCCATGACGGCGAGTGCTTCGTCCAGGCCGCCGACGGCGGCGCGGAGGACGAGGTCGGGCTCGGCCGACAGCAGGGCCTGCAGGCCCGTGCGCAGCAGGACGTTGTCCTCGACGACGAGAACCGACGGATGGTTGTTGCCGACTGACACGGTTGACCCCCGATGGCGACAGGCGCGAGTGACCGATGAGTGGAGCGATCCGGGCTGGCCGCGGCGGGCGGTGCGGTGGACGCCCCGGGCCCGGTGACGGGCCCAAGAGAACCGATTCTTCGGAGTGGGGCCCGGAGGGTGTGCGGGCCGGGATCGGGCCGTGGAGCGGCCGGGCCGGGGTCGCTGCGGGGTGGGCCGTGCCGCGGGGGCCGGGACGGCCCGGGCTGTCCTGGAGCCGTCGGCCGATCGGGCGGCCGCGGCACGGGCCGGTGCGGCCACGCCCGTGAACTGGCGTGAGGCCTCTGGCCGGCCGGGGAAAGCAGCCATGCGAAGTCCTCCCGTGGGTGGCGGTCGGGTAGGTGTACGTGTTCGTTCTCGCGTGTGAGGAAGGCACGGCCGGGCGGCTTCCGGGCCGCCACACACGCGGCCGGCCGGGGTTCACGATCCGGGCCCGCCCGCGGCGGCCGCCGGTCACCCGCCCCGCCGCCCGGGTGGCTCGGTTCGTTCGCGACCCGGGCTGAGGAGAACCTAACCCGATTCTTACTTTCCGCCCAAGGGCGGTTTTTCGCCGCACGAACGACGCTAGATCACGGGACGATCTCGCTCTCCGCGCATGTGACCGGGGTAACGTCGGACAAATCCGGCCGCCGGTGATTGGCGACTTCGGAACCAGGGGAGGGGAGCCGGGGGTGTCCGGATCCCGCCGGTCGACGGCCGGCTGACCAAACCTGCGGGAATCACGTGAAGGACCGGGCGGTCGATCCCACATCCAGAAGTTCTTCGACACCGTCCGCCGTGACTCCTCGTCAAGATCCGGCGGGGCGAACGGGAACGTGGCGCCGAAGGCAACCCGACGCGCCCGGGCACGGCGCTGCCGGAGGTGTGATGGCACGCACCACGGTGCGTGCGCCGGGGAACGTGAGCCGTCGTTCCGGCCGGACGACCCCTAGCCGCGCCGCCAGCGGTTGGTGATCGGCAGCCGGCGGTCCCGGCCGAAGTTCTTGACCGAGATCTTCGGGCCCGGCGGGTACTGGCGCCGCTTGTACTCGGCGGTGTCGACCAGTCGCACCACCCGGTCCACCACGGCCGGGTCGAAGCCGGCCGCGACGATCGCGTCCCGGCCCTCGTCGCCCTCGATGTAGCGGGCCAGCACGCTGTCCAGCAGGTCGTAGTCCGGCAGCGAGTCGGTGTCCTTCTGGTCCGGCCGCAGCTCGGCGGACGGCGGCTTGACGATGGTGTTCTCCGGGATCGGCGGCACCTCGCCGCGCCGCTCGGCCTCCTCGTTGCGCCAGCGGGCCAGCCGGAAGACCAGCGACTTGTAGACGTCCTTGATCGGCCCGAACGCGCCCACCGAGTCGCCGTACAGGGTCGAGTAGCCGACCGCCAGCTCGCTCTTGTTGCCGGGCGCGAGCACGATGTGCCCCTCCTGGTTGGAGATCGCCATCAGCAGGGTGCCGCGCAGCCGGGACTGCAGGTTCTCCTCGGCCAGGCCGGTCAGCTCGGTGGCGCCCAGGTAGGCGTCGAACATCGGGGCGATGGAGACGGTCCGGAAGTGCAGTCCGGTGCGGCGGGCCAGCTCGGCCGCGTCGTCCTTGGAGTGCTCGGAGGAGTAGCGGCTGGGCATCGAGACGCAGTGGACGTTCTCGGCGCCGATCGCGTCCACCGCGATCGAGGCCACCAGCGCCGAGTCGATGCCGCCGGAGAGGCCGATCAGCACCGACCGGAAGCCGTTCTTGGCGACGTACGCCCGGGTGCCGGAGACCAGCGCGGCCCAGATCTCGGCCTCGTCGGACAGCCGCGGCGCGATCCCGGCGGTCAGCCGGTCGGCGGGCGCCGGCTGCGGCTCGCCGCCCAGCTCGGTGCGGACCAGGTGCAGCCCGTCGCTCAACAGCAGGCCGTCGGTGTGGTCGCTGCTGGCGGCCGGCAGGTCGAGGTCGAGGATCAGCAGGTGCTCCTCGAACTGCGGGGAGCGGGCGAGGACTTCGCCATCCGCGCCGACCACGATCGAGTCGCCGTCGAAGACCAGCTCGTCCTGGCCGCCGACCATGTTGACGTAGGCCAGGGTGCAGCCCGCCTCGGCCGCCCGGCGCCGGACCAGCTCCAGCCGCTGGTCGTCCTTGTTCCGCTCGTACGGCGAGCCGTTGACGACCAGCAGGAGGCCGGCCTCGGCCTCGCGGGCCGCGGTGACCCGGCCGCCGTCCTGCCAGATGTCCTCGCAGACGGCCAGCGCGACGTCCACCCCGTGCACCCGGACCACCGGCAGCTGGTCGCCCGGGACGAACCAGCGGAACTCGTCGAACACGCCGTAGTTGGGCAGGTGGTGCTTGGCGAAGCGGGTCACCACCTCGCCCCGGTGCAGCAGGGCGGCGCAGTTCTGCGGCGACCCGGCCGGGCGGTTGAAGCGCGGCGAGGCGTGTTCGGAGCGCCCGAGGTAGCCGACCACCACCGGCACCTCGCCCAGCCCGTCCGCCGCCAGCCGGCCGGCCAGCTCGACCAGCGCGGCGCGGGAGGCCTCGACGAAGGAACGGCGCAGGGCGAGGTCCTCGACCGGGTACCCGGTGAGGGCCATCTCGGGGAAGGCGACCAGCTGCGCGCCGGCCTCGACGGCCTGCTTGGTCCAGCGCACCACCTCATCGCTGTTGCGGGCGAGGTCACCGACCCAGGGGTCGATCTGGCTCAGGGCGAGACGGAGATTGGGCATGTCCCCGAGTGTAATCGTCTATCTGACGCGATGTCCCGCGCGGGGGGCGGGCCGGGCTCCCGTCCGGGGGTCGGCACTGCCGCCCCGGCCGGTGATCGGCCATGATGGGGACATGCACGGCCAGGGGCCTTCCGCGGGCCCCCCGGGCGTAACACGAGCGTAAAGAGCAGAGGTGAGACTGTCCCCATGGGCAAGCAGCAGCAGTTCGTGCTTCGGACGCTCGAAGAGCGTGACATCAGGTTCGTCCGGCTGTGGTTCACCGACGTGCTCGGGTTCCTCAAGTCGGTTGCGGTGGCGCCGGCCGAGCTGGAGCAGGCCTTCGAGGAGGGCATCGGGTTCGACGGCTCCGCGATCGAGGGCTTCGCCCGGGTCTACGAGTCCGACATGATCGCCAAGCCGGACCCGACCACCTTCCAGATCCTGCCGTGGCGCTCGGAGACCCCGGGCACCGCCAGGATGTTCTGCGACATCCTGATGCCGGACGGCTCGCCCTCCTACGCCGACCCCCGGTTCGTGCTGAAGCGCACCCTGGAGAAGGCCTCCGACCAGGGCTTCACCTTCTACACCCACCCGGAGATCGAGTTCTTCCTGCTGAAGAACCTGCCCGGCGACGGCACCGCGCCGGTCCCCGCCGACCAGTCCGGCTACTTCGACCACACCCCGCGCGGGGTCGGCCACGACTTCCGCCGGCAGGCGATCACCATGCTGGAGTCGATGGGCATCTCGGTCGAGTTCTCGCACCACGAGGGCGCCCCCGGCCAGCAGGAGATCGACCTGCGCTACGCCGACGCGCTGTCCACCGCCGACAACATCATGACCTTCCGGCTGGTCATGAAGGAGGTCGCGCTGGAGCAGGGCGTGCACGCGAGCTTCATGCCCAAGCCTTTCTCCGAGCACCCCGGCAGCGGCATGCACACCCACGTCTCGCTGTTCGAGGGCGACCGCAACGCCTTCCACGAGTCCGGCGCCGAGTACCAGCTCTCCAAGGTCGGCAGGTCCTTCATCGCCGGCCTGCTGAAGCACGCCGCCGAGACCGCCGCCGTCACCAACCAGTGGGTGAACTCCTACAAGCGGATCTGGGGCGGCTCCCAGCGCACCGCCGGGGCCGGCGGCGAGGCGCCGTCCTACATCTGCTGGGGCCACAACAACCGCTCGGCGCTGATCCGGGTGCCGATGTACAAGCCGGGCAAGCAGGGATCCACCCGGATCGAGGTCCGTTCCCTCGACACCGGCTGCAACCCCTACCTCGCCTACGCCGTCACCCTCGCGGCCGGCCTGAAGGGCATCGAGGAGGGCTACGAGCTCCCGCCCGGCGCCGACGACGACGTGTGGGCGCTGTCCGACTCCGAGCGCCGCGCCCTCGGGATCCAGCCGATGCCGCAGAACCTCGGCGAGGCCATCGACCTGATGCAGCGCAGCGAACTCGTCGCCGAGACGCTGGGCGAGCACGTGTTCGACTTCTTCCTGCGCAACAAGCGCCAGGAGTGGGAGGAGTACCGCTCCGAGGTCACCCCGTTCGAGCTGCGCAAGAACCTCCAGGTGCTCTGAGCGGGCAGCGGCCGCGCGAACCGCTTCCGGCCCGTCGTGGTCCGGCCCGCCGTCGTCCGGCCCGTCGTCGTCCAGGGAGGACGGCGGCGGGCCTTCGCGTGGCGTGGATCCGTACGTCCGTTCGGCCGGCCCGGCGGCCCGTACGT
Source organism: Kitasatospora sp. NPDC086791 (assembly GCF_040685975.1). NCBI lineage: Bacteria > Bacillati > Actinomycetota > Actinomycetes > Kitasatosporales > Streptomycetaceae > Kitasatospora > Kitasatospora sp. NPDC086791. The sequence continues at coordinate 247,918 of NZ_JBFBOC010000006.1, forward strand.
CCACCCGGCGGTCGTGTCCGGCGCCGGGCCGCGCGGGCGCGTAACCTGCTGGGGCGGACGGATGGAGGGGCCGATGGCGGCGGAGGAACAGCGGGCCGGGAGCCGGGTCAGCAGGCCGGAGAACCGGCTGGTCCGGCGTGGGTTCGGCGATCCGGCACGGGCGGTGCGGCTGTTGGAGGGCCCCGGGCTGGAGGGGCTGGCCGACGATCCCGTGCTGCTGGACGCGCTCGGCGCCACCGCCGACCCCGACCTCGCGCTGCTCGGCCTGGCCCGGCTGATGGAGGCCGCCGACGAGGCCGACCGGCACACCCTGCGCGACACCCTCACCACCTCCAAACCGCTGCGCGACCGGCTGCTCGGCGTGCTCGGCGTCTCCACCGCGCTCGGCGACCACCTGGCCCGGCACCCGCACGACTGGCACACGCTGGTCACCTTCGAACTGCGCGACATGCACCCCGGCCCGGAGGACTTCCGGCGCGCCCTCGGCGAGGGCGTCCGCGGCGGCCACCGCCGCCCGGCGGACGCGCTGCGGATCGCCTACCGCCGCTGCCTGCTCACCATCGCCGCCCGCGACCTCACCGGCACCACCGACCTGACCCGGACCGCCGCCGAGCTCGCCGACCTGGCCGGCGCCACCCTGCAGACCGCCCTGGACCTCGCCGCCGAGCAGGACCCGGAGGCCGCCGCGGCCTGCCGGCTCGCGGTGATCGGCATGGGCAAGTGCGGCGGCCGCGAACTCAACTACGTCTCGGACGTGGACGTCATCTTCGTCGCCGAGCCGCGCGAGGGCGTGGACGAGCACACGGCGGTCAAGGCCGCCACCCGGCTGGCCGCCGCCCTCACCCGGCTCTGCGCGGACACCACCGGCGAGGGCACCATCTGGCCGGTGGACGCCAACCTGCGCCCCGAGGGCCGCAACGGCCCGCTGGTGCGCACCCTGGCCAGCCACCTCGCCTACTACCAGCGCTGGGCCAAGACCTGGGAGTTCCAGGCGCTGCTCAAGGCCCGCCCGGTCGCCGGGGACGCCGAACTCGGCGCCGCGTACGTCGACGCGCTCGCCCCGCTGGTCTGGCAGGCCGCCGCCCGGGAGAACTTCGTCGCCGACGTGCAGCAGATGCGCCGCCGGGTGATCGACTCCATCCCGGCCACCGAACTGGACCGCCAGCTCAAGCTCGGCCCCGGCGGGCTGCGCGACGTCGAGTTCTCCGTCCAGCTGCTCCAACTGGTGCACGGCCGCACCGACCCGGCGCTGCGCAGCGGCAACACCCTGGAGGCGCTGGCCGCGCTCTCCCGCGGCGGGTACGTCGGCCGGGCGGACGCGGCCTCGCTGGACACCGCGTACCGCTTCCTGCGCTCGCTGGAGCACCGGATCCAGCTCCACCGGCTGCGCCGCACCCACCTGATGCCCACCGGGGCCGAGGACCTGCGCCGGCTGGCCCGCTCGCTGACCGCGCTGATCAACGACGACACCCGCGCCGACCCGGTCGCCGCGCTGCAGCGCGAGTGGAAGCGGCACGCGGTGGAGGTCCGGCGGCTGCACGAGAAGCTGTTCTACCGGCCGCTGCTCGACGCCGTCGCCGAGCTGCCGCCGGGCGCCGCCGGGCTGACCCCGGACGCCGCCCGGGCCCGGCTGGAGGCGCTCGGCTACGCGGACCCGGCGGCCGCGCTGCGGCACCTCAGCGCGCTGGCCTCCGGGGTGAGCCGCAAGGCGGCGATCCAGCGCACCCTGCTGCCGGTCCTGCTCGGCTGGTTCGCCGACTCGGCCGACCCGGACGCCGGGCTGCTCAACTTCCGCCAGGTGTCCGACGCGCTCGGCCGCACCCCCTGGTACCTGCGGCTGCTGCGGGACGAGAGCGCCGCGGCCGAACAGCTGGCCCGGGTGCTCTCGGCCGGCCGGCTCGCGCCCGACCTGCTGCTGCGCGCCCCGGAGGCGGTGGCCATGCTGGGCGACCCGCAGGGCCTGGAACCGCGCGGGCGGGCGGCGCTGCAGTCGGAGATCCTGGCCGCCGTCGGCCGGGCCGGGTCCACCACGGCCGCCGTGGCCGCCGCCCGCTCGGTGCGCCGCCGGGAGCTGTTCCGCACGGCCGCCGCGGACGTCCTCGGCCGGCTCGGGGAGGACCCCGCCGAGGCGCTGGACACCGCGGGGGAGGCGCTCACCGCGATCAACGCCGCCACCCTGCAGGGCGCGCTGCGGGCCTGCGTCGCGGGCTGGGAGGCCGAGCACGGAGACCTGCCGACCCGGATCTCGGTGGTCGCGATGGGCCGCTTCGGCGGCCACGAACTGGGCTACGGCTCGGACGCCGACGTGCTCTTCGTGCACGAGCCGCTGCTCGGCTCGCTGGAGGAGGAGGCCGCCCGGGCCGCCCAGGCGGTCTGCCACGAGCTGCGCACCCTGCTGGGCGCGCCGTCCACCGAGCCGCCGCTGCTGGTCGACGCCGACCTGCGGCCGGAGGGGCGCAGCGGCCCGCTGGTGCGCAGCCTCGCCTCGTACGCGGCGTACTACCGGCGCTGGTCGCACGCCTGGGAGAGCCAGGCGCTGCTGCGGGCCGAGCCGGTGGCCGGGGACGAGGAGCTGGGCGCGCGGTTCCGGCAGCTGATCGACCCGCTGCGTTACCCGGGCAGCGGGGTGCCGGAGCGGGACCTGGTGGAGATCCGTCGGATCAAGGCCCGGGTCGAGGCCGAGCGGCTGCCGCGCGGGGCCGACCCGACCACCCACACCAAGATCGGGCGGGGCGGGCTGGCGGACGTGGAGTGGACGGTGCAGCTGCTCCAGCTGCGGCACGGGCACGGGCTGCCGGCCCTGCGCACCACCCGGACCAGGGCGGCGCTGGCGGCCGCGGTCGCGGCCGGGCTCGTCCGCCGGGAGGACGCGGAGGTGCTGGAGGCGGCCTGGGTGCTGGCCTCCCGGGTGCGGGCGGCGGTGATGCTGGTGCGCGGCCGGCCCGGGGACAGCTTCCCCGGGGAGGCCCGGGAGCTGTCCGGGGTGGCCCGCTACCTCGGGTACGGCGCCGGGCACAGCGGGGAGCTGCTGGACGACTACCGGCGGACCACCCGGCGGGCCCGGGTGGTGGTGGACCGGCTGTTCTACGGCCTCTGACACCCGTCGGACACGCGGAAGGGGCCCCGAGCGGGGCCCCTTCCGCGTGTCCGGCGGGTGCCGCGGTGCCGGCGGGTGCCGCGGCCGCTACCGGCGCGCGCTGCTGACCGCGGGCTCGCTCCACTGCTCCGGAACGGTGATCGGCTCCTCGGCCGCCGTCTCCCGGGCGGGCGTTTGTGGCAGCCGGTAGACCCACTCGTGGTAGAGCCAGCGGGCGGCGAGGAAGCCCACGCCGAGGCAGATCGCGCCGCCGACGGCGTCCATCCAGAAGTGGTTGGCGGTCGAGACGATGACCAGCAGGGTGGCGGCCGGGTACAGCAGGCCGAGTGCCCTGACCCACGCCCGGCGGGCCAGGAAGAAGATCGCCAGACCGCACCACGTCGACCAGCCGATGTGCATCGACGGCATCGCGGCGTACATGTTGGAGACGTGCGCGGCGGGCCCGGAGGCGAACGAGCCCCAGGTGCCGTGGGTCTTCACGGTGTCGATGAAGCCGCCGTCGGTCATCAGCCGGGGCGGGGCCAGCGGGAAGGCGTAGAAGCCGACCAGGGCGATCAGGGTGGTGACGAACAGCACCGTGCGGGCGGCGACGTAGCGCCCGGGGTGGCTTCGGTAGAGCCAGACCAGGACGCCGATCGTGATGATGAAGTGCAGCGTGGCGTAGTAGTAGTTCATCCCGGTGATGAGCCACCCGACGCCGTCCACCGCGTGGTTGACCGAGCGCTCGACCGCGATGCCGAGGTGCTGTTCGAGTTCCCAGATCCACCGCGCGTGCTTCTGGGCTATCGCTTCCTGCTCCGGGACGGCGTTCCGGACGATCGAGTAGATCCAGTAGCTGATCCCGATCAGGGCCAGCTCGAACCAGATCCGCGGCCGGGCCGGTGACCGGCGCTGCTCGCGGAAACGCTTGCGCAGTGCGGCGCCTCGGGACTGGGCGGCACGGGTGGCTCCGTCGGGCAGGCGGCCGGACTCGGCCGTCGCTGCCTCGGAACCGCCACCGCTGGCCGCTTCGGCGCGCCCGGCGTCGCCTCGCTGGATCTCGGTCGGTTCCCCCATGGACGAGAAGTCTGCCAGACCGCTCGTAGCCGTCTGCTCATCCTCTGGAAGTGGATTCTTCACCGGCTGTCCCCCTTGAGGGCTAGGGGCCGGCTCCCACCGGGGTCGGGGGTGCGCGGGGTTCTGGTACCAACCGGTGGGACGGACATACGTCCCATTGTCACGCCCGGCGTTCCGGGGGAGTAATCGGGGTGCTCGGAGGCGGTCGGCGACCTGGATTTTCCCGGAACGAAACGGTTTCTGCATCTTGCTGAAACATATTGCAGGCCGCTAGCTTCCTGGGAAATCGATCGCCTTCCCCCATGGGAGCCCTCAGTGGCCGATGTCCCGCTCCGTCCCCGACGGAGCAGATCCCCCCGCAGTCCCGGCCGCACGGCCGTCCTGCTGGCCGCCGCGCTGACCGCGGCCACCCTCGGCGGCGCCCCCGCGGCCCTCGCCGCCGCCCCGCCGGCCCCGCCCTCGGACGCCGCGCTGGCGGCCACCGCCGGGCGGCACGACCTCACCCGGGAGCAGTTCTACTTCGTCCTGCCCGACCGCTTCGCCGACGGCGACCCGTCCAACGACACCGGCGGCATCACCGGCGGGCGGCTGGACAACGGCTTCGACCCCGCCGACAAGGGCTTCTACCACGGCGGCGACCTGGCCGGCCTGATCCGGCAGCTCGACTACATCCAGGACCTCGGCACCACCGCGATCTGGATGGCGCCGATCTTCAAGAACAAGCCGGTGCAGGGCAGCGGCGCGGAAGCCTCGGCCGGCTACCACGGCTACTGGATCACCGACTTCACCCAGGTCGACCCGCACTTCGGCACCAACGAGCAGCTCAAGGAGCTGATAGCCAAGGCGCACGCCCGCGGCATCAAGGTCTTCTTCGACGTCATCACCAACCACACCGCCGACGTCATCGACGCCGCCGAGCAGCAGCACGGCTACCGCTCGACGGGCGCCTACCCGACGCTCGACGCCGACGGGAAGCCGGTGGACGAGACCGCCGTCGCCGATGCTCCCCCAGCCTCCGGCCGGGAGGTGCCCCCAGCGCCCCCGTGGCCGCGGATCACCAAGGACTCCTTCCCGTACACCCCGGTCTTCCGCAACCCCGCCGACGCGACCGCCAAGACCCCGTCCTGGCTCAACGACCCCTCGCTCTACCACAACCGGGGCGACTCGACCTTCGTCGGCGAGTCCGCGACCGAGGGCGACTTCAGCGGTCTGGACGACCTCGACACCCAGAACCCCCGGGTGGTGCAGGGCTTCGAGAAGGTCTACCAGCAGTGGGTCAAGGACGCCGGCGTGGACGGCTTCCGGATCGACACCGTCAAGCACGTCGACATGGCGTTCTGGCAGCAGTGGGCGCCCGCGCTCAAGGACTTCGCCGCCAAGCAGGGCAACAAGAAGTTCTTCATGTTCGGCGAGGTCTACTCCGGCGACCCGGCGGTCACCTCGCCCTACGTCACCAAGGGCAGGCTGCAGGCCACCCTGGACTTCCCGTTCCAGGGCGCGGCCCGGTCCTACGTCTCCCAGGGCGGTTCGGCGAAGGCCCTCGCCGACGTCTACGGCCAGGACTACCGCTACACCGGCGCCGACACCGACGCGTACGAGCTGCCGACCTTCCTCGGCAACCACGACATGGGCCGCTTCGGCTCCTTCCTGCTCGCCGACAACCCGGGCGCCGACGAGGCGACCCTGCTGAAGAAGGACCGGCTCGGCACCGAGCTGCAGTTCCTCACCCGCGGCCAGCCCGTCGTCTACTACGGCGACGAGCAGGGCTTCACCGGCGCGGGCGGCGACAAGGACGCCCGGCAGGACCTGTTCGCCTCGAAGACCCCCTCCTACAACAGCGACCGGGTGCTCGGCGGCCCCTCCGGCCCGGCCGACCGGTACGGGCAGGACGGCGAGCTCTACCGGGGCATCGCGGGGCTGGCCCGGTTGCGCCGGGACAACCCGGCGCTGGCCGACGGCGCCCAGATCGAGCGGTACGCCGCCGACGGCGCCGGCGTCTACGCCTTCTCCCGGATCGACGCGGGGCAGCAGGTCGAGTACCTGGTGGCGGTCAACAACGCCACCGAGGCGAAGACCGTCACGCTGGACACCTTCTCGGCCGGGACGGGCTTCGACCGGATCTACCCGACGGCGGGGGAGCGCGTCACCAGCGGCGCGGACCGCAAGGTGACCGTCACCGTCCCCGCGCTCTCCGCCGTGGTGCTCAAGGCGGCCGGCCGGCTCGCGCCCGTCGGGGCTGCGCCGCAGCTCTCGGTGGCCCCGCCCGCGGACGGGGCCACCGGCCTGGTCACGGTCGGCGCCGCGGTCGACGGCGGCGGCTTCGACCGGGTGAGCTTCGCCGCCCAGATCGGCAACGGGCCCTGGCGGACGCTGGGCACCGCCGACACCGGGAAGTCCGGACCCGACGGCCGGAGGAACTTCCTGGTCACCCAGGACCTGGGTGCCGTCGCCCCCGGCACGGTCGTGCGCTACAAGTCCGTCGTGCAGGACTCCGGCGGCCACCTGCGCTCCGCCGCCGCGAGCTTCACCACCGGCACCCCCGCACCCAAGCCGGTGCCCACCGCCGGCGCCCGCCCGTACGCCGTCGTCCACTACAACCGGCCGGACGGCGACTACGACGGCTGGAACCTCTACGCCTGGGGCGACCTCGCCGACGGCGAGGCCACCCCGTGGCCGGCCGGGCACGCCTTCACCGGGCGGGACGCGTACGGCGCCTTCGCCTACGTGCGGCTCAAGCCGGGCGCCTCGGACGTCGGGTTCATCGTGGAGAAGAACGGCGTCAAGGACGTGGACGCCGACCGGCACGTCGACGTCGGCAGCACCGGCGAGGTGTGGCTGAAGCAGGGCGACCCGGCCGTGCGCACCGCCGACCCCGGCCCGCCGAACACGCAGCCGGCGAACACCGCCGTCATCCACTACAACCGGGCCGACGGCGACTACGACGGCTGGGGCCTGCACGACTGGACCGGCGCCGCCGCCCCCACCGACTGGGGCAAGCCGCTGACGCCGGTGCGCCGCGACGCCTTCGGCGCCGTCTTCGAGGTGCCGCTGGCCCCCGGCGCGACCGGCCTCAGCTACATCCTGCACAAGGGCAACGACAAGGACCTGCCCGCCGACCAGTCGCTGGACTTCGCCGTCAACGGCAAGGAGGTCTGGATCCTCGGCGGCCGCGAGGGCTACCTGCTGCCGCAGAACCCGGCCGCCTCCTCGCAGGTGGACCTCGGCAGCGCCAAGGCGCAGTGGATCGACGCGCGGACCGTCGTCGTCCCGGCGAACTACGGCGCCGGCGACGACGCCCTGGCCGGTGGCACCAGCGCCCAGCTGGTGTACGACCCGGCGGGCGGCATCAGGGCCGACAAGGGCGTGCTCACCGAGCCCGGCCGGTGGTTGCGGCTCACTCCGGTCAAGGGCGGGCTGACCGACGCGCAGAAGGCGAAGTACCCGCACCTCGCGGGCTACCGGGCCTTCACCGTGGACGCCCGGGACACCGCGCGCGTCCCGGCCGCGCTGCGCGGCCAGCTGCTGTTCACCGAACACCTGCCCAGCGGCGCGCTGCTGGCCGGGACCGGGGTGCAGATCCCGGGCGTGCTGGACGCGCTGTACGCCGGGCGGACCGGCAAGGTCGACTTCGGCCCGGCCTACTACGACGGCAAGGTGGCGCTGTCGCTGTGGGCGCCGACCGCGCAGGAGGTCTCCGTCCAGGTCTTCGACAGCCCCACCGGGGGCACCCCGAAGACGCTGCCGCTGAAGCTCGACGACGAGACCGGGGTCTGGGAAGTCGTCCGTGACAAGGGCGAGTTGGACGGCAAGTACTACCTGTACCAGGTGAAGGTCTGGGCCCCCTCGGTGCAGCGGGTGGTGGTCAACACCGTCACCGACCCGTACTCGGTGGCGCTGTCGACCGACTCGAAGCGCAGCCTGGTCGCGAACCTCGACGCCAAGGAGCTCAAGCCGGCCGGCTGGGACGACCACGCCCGCCCGCAGGCCGTGCCGCCCGGGCGGGAGCAGATCCAGGAACTGCACGTCCGGGACTTCTCGGTGGCGGACACCACCGTCCCGGCCGCCGAGCGGGGCACCTACCTGGCGTTCACCGAGTCGCAGTCGGCCGGCATGCGGCACCTGCGCGACCTGGCCGCGGCCGGGGTGACCACCGTCCACCTGCTGCCGACCTTCGACATCGCCACCATCCGGGAGAACCGGGCGGACCAGAAGCTGCCGGCCTGCGACCTCGGCTCCCTGCCCAAGGACGGCCCGAAGCAGCAGGAGTGCGTGGCCGCCGTCGCCGCCGACGACGCCTACAACTGGGGCTACGACCCGCTGCACTACGACGTGCCGGAGGGCTCCTACGCGACGGACCCGAACGGCGTCGCCCGGACCGTGCAGTTCCGGCAGATGGTGCAGGCGATGCACGCGGCCGGGCTGCGGGTGGTGCTCGACGTGGTCTACAACCACACCGCCGCGAGCGGGCAGGCCGAACACTCGGTGCTCGACCGGGTGGTCCCCGGCTACTACCAGCGGCTTGACGCCGACGGCAAGGTGACGGCCGACAGCTGCTGCGCCGACACCGCGCCCGAACACGCCATGATGAACCGGCTGGTGGTCGACTCGGTGACCCTGTGGGCCCGGGAGTACAAGGTGGACGGCTTCCGCTTCGACCTGATGGGCCTGGACCCGAAGTCCACCATGCTGGACGTGCAGGCCGCGCTGCGGAAGATGACGCCGGACTCGGACGGCGTGGACGGGAAGAACGTCCTGCTGTACGGCGAGGGCTGGAACTTCGGCGTCGTCGCGAACAACGCCCGGTTCGAGCAGGCCACCCAGCTCGCCATGGCCGGCACCGGCATCGCCACCTTCGACGACCGGATCCGCGACGCCGCGCGGGGCGGCACCTTCATGCTCTCCTCCGCGCCGCAACAGGGCTTCGCCTCGGGCCTGTTCACCGACCCGAACGGCTCGCCCGCGAACGGCACCCCGGAGGAGCAGAAGGCCCGGCTGCTGCACCAGATGGACCAGCTGAAGGTGGGACTGACCGGCAACCTGGCCGGGTACTCCTTCACCGACAGCTCCGGCAAGGCCGTCACCGGCGCCCAGGTCGACTACAACGGCTCCCCGACCGGGTACGCGGCCGAGCCGGGCGAGGCGGTGGAGTACGTGGACGCCCACGACAACACCGACCTCTTCGACGCGCTCGCGTACAAGCTGCCGACCGGCACCGCGCCCGCTGACCGGGCCCGGATGCAGGCGCTCGGGCTCTCGCTCACCGCGCTCACCCAGGGCGCGGGCTTCGCCCAGGCCGGCAGCGACCTGCTGCGCTCCAAGTCGCTCGACTCCAACTCCTACGACTCGGGCGACTGGTTCAACGCGATCCACTGGCCCGATCCGTCGACGGGGGCGGTGGACGGCAACGGCTGGGGCCGCGGCCTGCCGCCGGCGGCCGACAACCAGGCGATGTGGCCGACCGCGCGCTCCCTGCTGGCGAACCCGAAGCTGACCGTCGGCGCGGACGACATGCGGGCGGCCTCGGCGCAGTACCAGGAGTTCCTGCGGATCAAGCGGTCCTCGCCGCTGTTCTCCCTGCCCACCCTGGCCGCCGTCCAGCAGCGGCTCTCGTACCCGCTCTCCGGCACCGCCGGCGAGCGGCCCGGGGTGATCACCCTGCACCTGGACGGCACCGGACTGCCGGGGGCGGAGAAGGGCGTCACGGTGGTGTTCAACGCCACGCCCACCGCGCAGGAGCAGACCGTGGCGGCCCTGCGCGGGACGGGCCAGGCGCTGCACCCCGCGCAGGCGGGCGGGTCGGACCCGGTGGTGAAGCAGTCCGGCTTCGACGCCGCGACCGGTACGTTCACCGTGCCGGCGCGCACCGTGGCGGTGTTCGTCCAGCGCTGACCGCGGTGTTCGTCCGGTGCTGAGCGCGGTGCCGGTCCGGTGCCTTCCGCCGCACCGGACCGGCACCGGTTCGTGTACCCGGACAACTGTCAGGCCCCGCACCGCCGTTCGGGCGGGGCGGGGCCTGGTTCCGTTCCGGCCGCAGGATGGCCGGAAACGGCTCCTGGCACGGCCGGAACTGTGACGTGCCGCACCCGCCCGGCGCCGTCCGCCGCCCGCCCGGCCGGTTCGCGCTCCTGAGCGCTGGTCAGTGACCGCCGGTGGTGATCGAACTTTGTCAGGACCATGAAAACCGTGTTCACGAGTTTGCAATGCCGTAGCACAACTGACGAACCGCCATGCATACGGTTTCGGTAATGAACCGGCCAATCCGTGGCATGCATCTGTCATTGGCGGCCGGTTTGCTGCCACGATTCCCCCGGCTGCAGACGAGGGGGCCCCACCCCCCGGTGCAGCTGTTCCAGCCGAGGTGCAGCGCGTCCCGACCCTGCAACGGGTTGTGTGCACCGCAACCCGCTACCGCACCTCCGTCGTACCCGGCGGGGGCCCCCACTGCGCCGCAACCCCGCGGCCCAGGTTTCTCTCCACCGGCGCGAACCGGCGCCGGTCGGAAAAGGAGTCCGCATGTCCCGTTACGCTCACGCCCGGAAGGCAGCGGTCGTCATGGCCGCCACCACCGCGCTGCTGGTCACCGGCATACCGGTCATCGCCCAGGCGGCCACGCCGGACGCGCCGGCCGCCGTCGCGGCCCAGCAGACCACCCGGGCCGCGCTGATCGCCTCGGCGAACCAGCAGTCCGCCTCCCTCGCCCAGGCCCTCGGCCTGAGCGGCCAGGAGAAGCTGGTCACCAAGGACGTGGTCCAGGACGCCAACGGCGGTCGCCACCTGCGCTACGAGCGCACCTATGCCGGACTCCCCGTCCTCGGCGGCGACCTGATCGTCCACCAGGACGCGAACGGTGCCACCAAGAGCGTGACCAAGGCCAGCCAGGCCGACCTCACCGGCGTCGGCACCACCCCGGCCCAGGCCGCGCCGAAGGCCCAGGCCGCCGCGCTGGCCGTCGAGGCGGGCTCCGTCGACACCGCCCCCCGCCTGGTGGTGTGGGCCGCGGACGGCACCCCGAAGCTCGCCTGGGAGACCGTCATCGCCGGCCGCGAGTCGGACGGCACCCCGAGCAAGCTGCACGTGGTGACCGACGCCAAGACCGGTGACGTGCTCAGCAAGGCCGACGGCATCAAGCGCGGCTCCGGCACCGGCGTCTTCGTCGGCAACGTGCCGCTGACCACCACCCAGAGCGGCTCGACCTACTCGCTCAAGGACGCCAGCCGCGGCGGCCAGTACACCACCGACATGAAGAACGGCACCTCCGGCAACGGCACGCTGTTCTCGAAGTCCTCGGACACCTGGGGCAACGGCCAGGTCAGCAACCGCGAGTCGGCCGCCGTCGACGCCCAGTACGGTGCCGCCGTCACCTGGGACTTCTACAAGAACACCTTCGGCCGCAGCGGCATCAAGAACGACGGCGTCGGCGCCATGAGCCGGGTCCACTACGACACCGGCTACGTCAACGCGTTCTGGGACGACGGCTGCTTCTGCATGACCTACGGCGACGGTTCCGGCGACACCCACCCGCTGACCGAGCTCGACGTCGCGGGCCACGAGATGAGCCACGGCGTCACCTCCGCCACCGCCAACCTGAACTACTCGGGCGAGTCCGGCGGCCTCAACGAGGCCACCTCGGACATCTTCGGCTCGATGGTCGAGTTCTACGCCAACCTGCCCGCCGACAACCCGGACTACCTCATCGGCGAGCTGATCGACATCAACGGCAACGGCACGCCGCTGCGCTACATGGACAAGCCCTCCAAGGACGGCACCTCGGCCGACTCGTGGTACTCGGGCGTCGGCAACCTGGACGTGCACTACTCGTCCGGTGTCGCCAACCACTTCTTCTACCTGCTGGCCGAGGGCAGCGGCGCCAAGGTCATCAACGGCGTCAGCTACAACAGCCCGACGGTCAACAACATCACCGTCTCCGGCATCGGCCGGGACAAGGCGCAGCAGGTCTGGTACAAGGCGCTGACCGCGTACATGACCTCCACCACCGACTACGCGGCCGCCCGGACCGCGACCCTGAACGCGGCCACCGACCTGTACGGCGCGAACAGCGCCGAGTACAACCAGGTCGCCACCGCCTGGGCCGCCGTCAACGTCGGCTCGCTGCCGAACCCGGGCGGCGTCACCGTCACCAACCCGGGCAACCAGTCGACCGCCGTGGGCACCGCCGTCAACCTGGCCATCAAGGCCTCGGGCGGGACCGCTCCGCTGTCGTACTCGGCGACCGGTCTGCCGGCGGGTCTGGTGATCAACGCCTCGACGGGTGCGATCACCGGTACGCCGAGTGC